>DATNGU010000366.1:0-2231 GCA_035605775.1 Solirubrobacterales bacterium
CGACAAACTGCTACGCGCCGGCGCCCCCTCGGGCTACGAGGGGCCGGCCGCCGAGGTCTGGCGCGAGGCCGCCTCCTTCGCCGACGACATCAGCGTCGACGGAATCGGCTCGACGATCGCCCGGGTCGGCGAGGCCTCGCCGCTGCTCGCCGTCGTCGGCCACATCGACGAGATCGGGTTGATCGTCACCCACATCGACGAGAAGGGCTTCCTCTGGTTCGCTCCGGTCGGTGGCTGGGACCCGCAGATCCTCGTCGGCCAGCGGGTCGAGGTCCGCGGCAGGGAGGGACTTGTGCCCGGCGTCGTCGGACGCAAGCCGATCCATCTGCTCGATCCCGACCAGCGCAAGAAGGTAGTCGAGCTAAAGGGCCTCCACATCGATATCGGTGTGGCCGACCGCGACGAGGCCGCGGCGCTGATCCGGGTCGGGGATCCGGCGGTGATCGCAGCCGAGCCGGTGCAGCTGGCTGGCGATCGGCTGATTTCCCGCGCGATGGACAACCGGCTGGGTGCCTACGTCGCACTCGAGGCGCTGCGACGCTGTCAGAAGCGCGGCTCGCTGAGTGCCAGCTTCGCGGCGATCGCCGCGGTGCAGGAGGAGATCGGACTCTTCGGCGCCCGGACCTCGGCTTTCGAGGTGCGACCCGACCTCGCAGTCGCGATCGACGTCACCCACGCCACCGACGCTCCCGGGGTCGATGAGAAGGAGATTGGCAGTCACCCGCTTGGCTCTGGCCCAGCGATCGGGCGCGGGTCAACCCTCTCGCCAAAAGTCTTCGAGTTGCTGGTCGAGACCGCCGAGGGGGCCGGCATAGAGCACACGATCAGCGCCAGCGGGCGCAGCACCAGCACCGACGCCGACGCGATCCAAATCTCCCGCTCTGGCATTCCGACCGGCCTGGTCTCGATCCCGCTCCGCTATATGCACTCGCCGGTCGAGCTGGTTGACCTAGGCGACCTGGACGCAACCGTCGAGCTGATCGCCGCCTTCGCGGCGCGTCTGCAGGCCGACATCGACCTCAGCCGCTGAGACAACCGCCTCAGTTCACGCCTATCGAGACCCGATCCCGGCCCGCCGCCTTGGCGCTATAGAGCGCCGCGTCGGCACGGCCGACCAGCTCATCGGTGTTGAGCGGACCGGTCTGGGAGACAGCGACCCCGATGCTGAGCGTCACCACTACCCCAGCCGGGCGGCGCTCGCGCACCGCTCGCCGTAACCGCTCCGCAACGCCCATAGCGTCGGCCTTAGTGGCCCCCGGCAGGATGACGAGTATCTCCTCGCCCCCGACCCGGTAGATCGAGTCCCCGGCCCGCAAGCTGGTGCGCATCGTGTAGGCAATGTCCTGCAGCACAGCATCGCCCGCCGCGTGCCCGAGCTCGTCATTGACGCGCTTGAAGTGGTCGAGGTCACAGAGAAGCAGGGCATAGGAGTTGCCTTTCGCATCGCCGGTCGGTTGACCGTCAAGTTCACCGAGCCGCTGCTCGAGCGCATTGCGGTTGAAAAGGCCGGTGAGCGGGTCGAGCGTGGCGCGGCGCCGATGGGCGCGGTCGGACTCGACCAGGGCGCCGGACAGGATCACCGTGCTCAGAACCAAAGCGATGGCCGCGATCACCTCTTGGTGATGCTCGGAAGCAGTCGCCGAGTCCAGCCCGACGGTGCTGATCAGCAACAGCGCGATGATGTATACGGTGCCGATCGCGGTGCCGCGAGTCGAGAAGCGGGCACCGAGCGTCACCGCGGGCAGCGCAGACCACATCAGCACCGGACTCGAGGCGCCGCCGGTGACAACCACCGCATCGGCGAGCAGCAGTGGCAGGATCCCCCAGGCGGTGGCGACCCAAAGCGCCGGGTGCTCGCTGTTACGCATGAATCTGTCGGCGATCGCAAAACCGCCAAGGCCGGCTAAGAGCGGCGCCACCCACCACCAACCGATCTCCGAACCGACCGATGCAAGCGCCAAGGCGAGGATCGCAAAGCAGGCGAACCGGTATGGCCGCAGCCTTATCTCCATGTCCAACAGGCGCTCGCGGCGAGCGTCGTCGCGGACCGCTACCAGCGAGTCGGCCGTCGTGTACGCGGGTGGTCTCACCCAGTGTCCATCGGGTCTGGTGGCCCGCGGACTTAGGCCTGCAGCTAGGTAACCAGCTGTAGCTCCTTGGGCAGGCTGCTGAGGTTGCGGTAGCCATCCTCCTCTACGACGACCAGATCCTCGATCCGCACCCCTAGCTCG
>DATNGU010000367.1:0-7000 GCA_035605775.1 Solirubrobacterales bacterium
GACAGCCGGTGGGCGATGACGATCGCGGTGCGCCCGGCCAGGAGCCGGCGCAGGCCGGCCTCGATGCGCCCCTCGGTGTGCAGGTCGACGTTGGAGGTCGCCTCGTCGAGGACGAGGATCCGCGGGTCGGCGATCAGCGCCCGCGCGAACGCCACGAGCTGGCGCTGGCCTGCCGACAGCTGCACGCCGCGCTCGCCGACCTCGGTCTCGATCCCGTCGGGGAGCGCCGCGATGAACTCGGTTGCGCCGACCGCGGCGGCAGCGTCGGCGATTTCCTCGGGGCTGGCCTCGGGCCGACCGAAGGCGATGTTCTCGCGGACGCTGCCGGAGAACAGGAATCCCTCCTGCGGCACGATTCCGAGCTGACGTCGCAGCGCCTCCTGACGCACCCCGCGCAAGTCGTGACCATCGACAAAGACCTGGCCCGCTTGCGGATCGTAGAAACGCGCCACCAGCTTGGCAAAAGTCGACTTGCCGGCCCCGGTCGCGCCGACCAGGGCCAGGGTTTGGCCCGGGGGGACGTGGAGGTCGACTTCGCGTAATGCCCACTCGACCGGCTCGCCGCGTTTCTCCTTCTCCAGGGCATCGTCGGCATAGGCGAACGAGACACCCTCCATAGCGATCTCGCCGCGCAGCGTGCCGGGGTCGATTGCACCCGGCTCATCGATCATGTCCGGCTCGGTGTCGAGCAGCTCAAAGACCTTGTCGAGGGCCGCCATGCCCTGCTGATAGGTGGTGTAGAGCTGGGAGAGTTCCTGGATGGGTTGGAAAAAGACCTGCAGGTAGCCGATGAAGGCGACGATCGTGCCGATCTTGATCGCGTCGTCGATCGCCTGGCTGCCGCCGTAGAGGATGATCGCTGAGGTGCCGACCGCGGCAAGCAGTTCAACCGCGGGAAAGTAGGAGGCGTTTAGGTAGACCGTCTTCATGTTTGCCTCGCGGTTGGCTTCGTTCAGCTCGGTCATCGCGGCGGTGTGGCGGGGCTCTTGGCCGAAGCTGCGCACTACCCGCACGCCGCTCAGCGTCTCCTGTAGATAGGCGGTGACAGCCGCGATTCGCTCGCGCGTTGCCCGGTAGGCGCCGTGGGACGCGATCCGGAAGATGATGCTGGCTACGGCGACCAAGGGGAAGCTGAGGAAGGTGACCAGGGCCAGCTTGGCGTCGAGGAGGAACATAATCACGACCACGCCAATCAGGGTCAGGCCGCTCGTGAACAGGGTTACGACGCCACTGGTTACGAGCTGATTGAGGGCCTCGATGTCGTTGGTCATACGGCTGATCAGCACCCCGGGGCTGCGCCGCGTGAAGAAGCCGATCGACATCGACTGCAGGTGGGCGAAGACGCGCTCGCGCAGGTCCTGGAGGGCCCGCGTGCCGACCCAGCCGACCAGGTAGGTCTGGGCGTAGGTGGCGACGGCATAGAGGATCGCGACGCCGACGAAGGCGACGACGATCAGCGTCAGCGCAGCGGTGTCACCGGTGACGATGCCGGCATCGATCGCCTGTCCGGCGAGGTAGGGAGGGGCGAGCCCGGCCGCGGTGGCGGCCAGCATCGCGACGAAGGTCAGCGCAACCCGGCCGCGGTAAGGGCGCAGTAGGCCGGCCATCCAGCGCAGCTTGCGACCGCGCTGATCCTCGCCACGGAGTATCTGCCAGAGCCTGTTCAAAGTCGTGCCACCTCCTCGCGCTGCTCGAGGTCACGTTGCAGGAAGACCGAGTCGGCAAGCCCGTGCTCGGCGATCTCGCGGTAGAAGCCGCAGCCCTCGAGCAACTCCTCGTGGGTGCCGCGGTCCACGATTTGACCGCCGTCCATCACCACGACCTCGTCGGCAAGCGAGACGGTGGAGAGGCGATGGGCGATGACGAGGGTCGTCCGTCCGGCCATCGCCTCCTGCAGCCCTGCCTTGATCGCTTGCTCGGTGGTCGCGTCAACCGAGGAGGTGGCGTCGTCAAGGATCAGGATTCGAGGGTCGGCGAGCAGGGCGCGGGCGATCGCCACACGCTGGCGCTGACCGCCTGAGAGGGTCAGGCCCCGCTCGCCGACGAGGGTGTCGTAGCCACCCGGGAGGTCGCGGATGAACTCGTCGGCCTGTGCCCGGCGTGCGGCGGCTTCGACCTCGGTCCGGCTCGCCCCTGAACGCGCGTAGGAGATGTTCTCGGCGACGCTGGCGCTGAAGAGGAAGCTGTCGTCGCCGACGAAGGCGACCTGCGAGCGCAGCGAGCCGAGGTTCACCGAGCGCACGTCGGCCCCGTCGATTGCCACGCCACCCTCGCTTGGGTCATAGAGCCTGGCGATCAGCGCCACCAGGCTGGTCTTGCCCGATCCGGAGGGACCGACCAATGCCACCGTGCGACCCGCCTCAACCGCGAGGTCGACGCCGGTCAGGGCCGGCGCCGCTCCGTCGTAGCGCAGCGTCACCCCGTGCATCTCTATCCGTCCGCCCCCGGCCGGCAGCGCCGGCGCGTCCGGCGGGCTTTCGATCTGCGGCTCGCGGTCGAGGATCTCGAAGAGACGGTTGCCCGAGGCGATTGCCCGCTGTGCCATCCCTAGCGCCATGCCGAGCATCCGCATCGGTGCCGCGAGCATGGCCACGTAGGTGTAGAAGGCCGTGAAGTCGCCGAGGCTGAGCTTGCCCTCAATCACCTGGCGGCCGCCAATCAGCAGCACCAGGGCTATGCCGATCTGGGGAAGCAAGCCCAGCAGCGGCGAGAAGAAAGCCTGCAGGCGGGTCGAGTAGATGCTTTGGTCGAAGACGCGGGTGACGGCGCGCCGGAAGCGGTGCAGCTGGTGCTCCTCGCGCGCGAAGGCCTTGACGATGCGGATTCCGGAGACGTTCTCCTCGGCTTCAGCGGTCAGCTCGGCGAGCCGCTGCTGCACCTCCTGAACGGCGGGGCGCGAGACGCGGTTGTAGCGCGAGGCGGCGTAGATGACGAAGGGTGCCGGGGCGAGGGCGACCAGCGCCAGCCAGGGCTGCAGGACGAACATCACGGCGCTGGCGAGGACGATCGTCAACAAGTTCTGGGTGATGAAGATGAGGCCGTAGCCGAGGAAAAAGCGGATCGACTGCAAATCGACGGTCGCCCGTGACATCAGTTGACCGGTCTGCTGTTTGTCGAAGAAGCCCAGCTCGAGCCGCTGTAGATGGGCGTAGAAACGCTCCCGCAGGTCGAACTCGACCGCCAGCGAGACCTTGCCGGCGACGACACGGCGAACCATGGTCAAGCCCAGTCGCAGCGTCGCGGCGGCAATGATCGCGAGAGCAAGTGGTAGTAGGTCGGGCTTGTCGCCGCTCTGGATCGCGTTGACCGCTCTGCCGATCAGCCAGGGGATCAGCACCGTCATCCCCATCGCGGCCCAGGCAAAGACGAGCGAGCCCCAGAGCTGGCGGCGATAGGGGCGCAGGAACCCCATCAGACGGCGATAGGTCCGCATCTAAGTCACTATACAAAGTGAAGTAAAGGCCTTCCGGGCCACCTGCCGGGGTCGGTCACCCACAGGGTGGGTTAAGTCCCGGCACGCCGATTCCCTGTGCCGGTGAAGGCGTTAGTCGAAGGCGGCGGCCTTGGCGCTGGAGACTTTGCCTCCGGTGCACTTGGGGCCGTGGCCGGGCCGAGGCAGGATCTGAAAATTGGTGACGGCGTGGTAGGGGGTGGTGGCACCGTTATTGAGCGCCAACGTGACCACCAATCGGTAGAAGCCCGCGGGGAGGTCGTGGTAGTAGATCTCAGGCCGGGTCGCCGGCGAGTAGCTGCCACTGGAGCCGATTCGCTCGGCGAGCGCACCATTGGGACCGGAATAGCGGGCGAAGTCAAAAGAGGCCCCGACCAGCCTGCCGCGGCCGACCGGACTCTCCTCCGCCCGTTTCAGTTTGACCGGGTCGACGCAGTCGGGCACGCGGTTGAGCGCGAAGCGAATGTTGCCCTCGCCGAGCTCCGGTTCGCCGCCGAAGTGGCGCGGCGCGAGGGTGAAGTTGCGCACCCTCGCCTTGACGACTACTGCGCGGCTCGACTGGCGGGCACCGTTGCGCGGCGAGACGATTTCGACAGCCGGGTCTCCGGCATCCACGTTTGCCTGGATTGCGGAGTAACCGTCGCCGGCATCGGAGAGGACGATCACCAGCACCGCGGCTGCGACAGCCGCGAGGGCAGCGAGGATGGCGATTCCGGCCCGCATCGGAGCGGAAGGTTACGTGCCGCGCACCCCGGCGCGGCGGGCGCGGCGGGCTGACCCCTAACGTTCCCTCGATGCTGCGAGCAGCCACTACGACGCTGTGGGCGCTGCTCGTGCTCGTCCTGGCACCGGCGCCGGTGCTTGGAGAAGGCCCCGCCGATCGGGTCAGCGTTTTTGCCGGTACCGAGCCCGGTGCCCACACTTTTGGCGGCGGTCACAACTTCCCAGGTGCGACGCTGCCCTTTGGCATGGTGCAGTGGGGCCCCGACACCGTGCCCGCGGACCGGCATTCAGGTGGCTACGACTACCGCGACAACCATCTCAGCGGTTTCAGCCTCACCCATCTCAGCGGCGCTGGCTGCGCCCTCTACGGGGACTTCCCGTTCCTGCCGACGACCGAGCCGCTGCACACCTCTCCGGCGGCCGCCGGAGGCGGGCTGCGCGGCCGTTTCCAGCCGGGTTTCTCTCACGCGCGGGAGGACGCCAGCCCCGGGCTCTACTCGGTCCGCCTCAATCCCGTGGGTGGCGGTGCGATCGACGCCGCACTGACCGCGACCACCCGCACCGGCATCGCCCGCTTCGCCTTTCCCCGCTCGCCCCACGCGAGCGTGCTGATCGATGCCGGCGGCAGCGCAAAAGCCGGTGACCTCGCCGAAGTGCTGATTGATCCGGCCAAGCGCGAGATCTCCGGCTCGGCCTCCAGCGGCTACTTCTGTGCCCAGCGGCCTCGCTACCGGATCTACTTCGCCGCCGTCTTCGACCGACCCCTCGACGCGTACGGCACGTGGACGCGCCAGGAGCTGGCGCCAGACTCCACCACCGCCCTCGATCAAAGAGAGCCATCGACTCGACCAGAGGACACGGCACAGACCGGCGCCTATGCCAGCTTTGACACTCGCGACAACCGGCTCGTCACTGTTCGTGTCGGCGTTTCCTTCGTCAGCGTCGCCGGGGCGCGCGCCAATCTTCTCGCCGAGAACCGTCGCACCTCGTTTCAACAGCTTGCGACTGGCGCCGAGCAGAGCTGGAATCGCGCGCTTGCCTCAATTCGGGTCGGCGGCGGTAACCCACGTGATGTCGACACCTTCTACACGGCGCTCTACCACGCGCTGATGGCGCCGCGCACCTTCAACGACGCAAGCGGTCGGTATGTCGGGATGGACGGCGCCGTTCACGACGCCGGCGGCCGTACCCAGTACGCGGACCTCTCCGGCTGGGATATCTACCGGACGCAGATTCCGCTGCTGGCGATGCTGGCGCCGCGCCGCGCGAGCGACATCGTCACCTCGATGCTTGCCGACGCCGAACAAAGCGGCTGCCTGCCGCGCTGGTCCTACGCCAATGGGCAGAGCATGACGATGGTGGGCGACCCGGCAGACGCGATCATCGCCTCGGCAGCTGCCTTTGGTGCCAGGCGCTTCGACGCTGGGGCTGCATTGGCCGCGATGGTTAAGGGTGGGGAAGGTTGCGGCACTCCCGACGGGAGCTATCTGCAGCGCCAGGGTCTGGACGAGTACAGGTCGCTGGGCTACCTCCCCTTCGACATCGACGTCAAGCGTCGCAACGCGAACTCGCTCTTCGGCGACCCCGAGGCCGTCTGGGCCTCGGCCGCCACCACGCTCGAGTACGCGACCGCCGACTTCTCGATCGCCCAGTTCGCGGCACGCGCCCTGGGCGATCGCGCCACGTACCGCTCCTTCATGGCGCGTTCGGGTAACTGGCGCAATCTCCTCAACCCAAGCAGTGGCCAAATCGAGCCGCGCTTTGAAGATGGAACCTTTGCCCCTCATTACGACAACCTGCGCGGCGCCGGCTTCGCCGAGGGCAACTCCATCCAGTACACGTGGATGGTGCCCCAGGACCCGGCCGGCCTCTTCGCGGCGATCGGCGGCCGGGCCCAGGCCGTGGCCAGACTCGACCGCTTTCTGCAAACCCTCAACGGCGGCCCCGGCACCACCCACGCCGACCACGCGCTGCTGGGCAACGAGCCCAACCTGAACGTTCCCTGGCTCTACGACTGGACGGGACAGCCCTACAAGACCCAGGCAACGGTGCGACGAGCGCTCCGCCTCTATGACACCTCCCCCGACGGCTACCCGGGCAACGACGACCTTGGCACGCTCTCCTCCTGGTACGTGCTCGGGGCTCTCGGTCTCTACCCAGAGGTGCCTGGGGTTGGCCTGCTGGCGGTCGGCAGCCCTCTGTTCCAGCGGGCCGTGGTGCGCCTCGCCGGCGGGCGAAAGCTGCGGATACTCGCTTACACCCGCCGTGGTCTGCCGCTATCTCGGGCCCCTTACATTCAGGCGATGCGCATCGGCAGCCGCGCCTACGGGCGACCCTGGACCACGTTCTGCGCGCTGGCGCGAGGGGCGACCCTCTCCTACCTGCTCGGGGCGCGGCCAAACCGAGCCTGGGGCAGTTCCGCCGCCACGCTGCCACCGTCCTTCGGGCTGCGCCGCTCGATGCCCGAGAATCACTGCGCTCCTTGATCGACGAACGCACTCACTCGACCGTCCTCTGGGCGCTTGCCGCCCTGACCGCGCTCGGGCTCGGCGTGCGTTTCGCCAGCCTCGGCGTCCAGAGCTACCACCACGACGAGGTGATCACGGCCGCGCGGGTCATTCCCGGCGACTTCGCCGACATGCTGCGCGAAGTCAAGGGCAGCGAGTCCAATCCGCCCCTGTACTACGCGCTTGCCTGGGGCTGGGCCAAGGCGTTCGGCATGGGTGAGGTGGGGCTGCGCTCGTTGACGGCGCTGTTCGGTACGGCCACGATTCCGGTTGCCTACTTCATCGGTCGTGAGCTGGCCACTCGCCGCGCCGGCCTGAT
>DATNGU010000368.1:0-3268 GCA_035605775.1 Solirubrobacterales bacterium
CGCCGGCCTCAGCTGGGGGATGTCGATCATCGCGCTCACGATTTGCACCCGGGCGCTGTTGATCCCCCTCACCTACAGATCGCTGAAAGGGATGCGGGCCCTGCAGGCCCTACAGCCACAGCTCAAGGAGATCAAAGAGAAGTACAAGAACGACCAGAAACGCATGCAGCAGGAGATGATGCACTTCTATCAGGAGAACAAAGTCAACCCTTTTGCCTCCTGCATCCCGCTCCTCGCCCAGCTGCCCGTTTTCATCACCCTTTTCTACGTCCTCAAAAACGAGCTCCCCGCGGACATCGGCTGCAAGGCGGGGGAATGCGGCGGCGAAGCATCCTTCCTCTTCATCAGCGACCTGACCGCCAAGGCTCACGGCGGAGAACTGATCGCCCTGCTCATCCTCTACGTCGGCACGCAGTTGATTTCCGGCCTCGTGATGGCTGTCACCGCCGACAAAAGCCAGCGCATGATGATGCTCGTCTTGCCCTTCGTCTTCGTTCCCTTCGTGATCAGCTTTCCCGCTGGCCTCGTCCTCTACTGGATCACCACGAACATCTGGACGATCGGCCAGCAGTACACGATTCAGAAGCTGATTCCGGCTCCCCAGGTGGCTACGCCGGCGGAGGTGGCGGCGGCGAAACCTCCGCCTAAACCGCCGAAAAAGAAGAAGCGGCGTCGCTAGTCGGAAGTTCGACCAGGCGCGAGGGGAACGTCCCCGGAAGGTGCCCATGTTCGCTTTCGCTTCGCTTCGCTCACGAATCTGGAGCCGCTTCGCGGCTGGGAATCACCTAGCAGGGGCCGCTTCGCGAGGCACTTCCGGGAACGTTCCCCTCGCGCCTCGGACCATCCCGTCTCTCCCCGCCTTGTGCCAGCTCGAATAGGCTGCGCCGGGTGAGCGATGAGACGAAATGGCCCGAGGAGCCCGCTGAGCGGGTTCGGGAGCTTGTTGAGAGTGTTCTGGACGAGCTCGACCTTGATGGTGAGGTTGAGGTTCGCGAGGACGACGAGCGGATTGAGGCCGTGGTCTCGGGGGATGACGACTACGGGCTGTTGATTGGCAAACGGGGCCAGACGATCGATGCGCTCCAGCTGCTCTGCTTCCAGGCGGCTTTCCGGGGTATGCGCGACCGCAAACGAGTTGTACTGGACGCGTCCGGGTATCGAGAGCGCCGCCGCGAGGTACTGACCGCGCGGGCAGACCGGGCCGCGGAGCAAGCGCTCGACAGCAACGTCACGGTCGAGATGGATCCGATGAGTGCCCAAGAACGCCGCGTCGTGCACGAACATCTCAAAGAGCGCTCCGGAGTCGAGACCTACAGCGAAGGCGACGAGCCACACCGCTGCGTTGTCGTCGCTCCGCTCGTCTCGGAGTGAGCCTCGACCCCACCGCTTCGCTGGATCCGCAGCAGCGGAAGAGGCTGCAGGTCGTGCTCGAGTTGCTTGCCACCGAGAAAGCGTCGGTCAGCTCCATCACCGAGCCGCAGCGAGCCTGGAAGTTCCATGTGGCGGACAGCCTCACCGGGCTCGAGTTCCCCGCTCTGGCCGAAGCGGCGAGAATTGCGGATATTGGCTCTGGAGCTGGATTTCCGGCCCTTGTTCTCGCGGTTGCACTGCCGCGCGCAGAGGTGGATCCAATCGAGTCCATCGGCCGCAAGTGCGAGTTCATCCAGCGTGCGATCGAGGTCGCAGGAATCGCGAACGCGACGGTGACCTGCGCTCGCTCCGAGGATCTCGCGGCCGGTGAGCGACGCGAGGCCTACGATGCGGTTACCGCTCGCGCCGTAGGCCGGCTCTCGACCCTGGCCGAGCTGGCGTCTCCCCTCCTGCACGAGGAGGGCGTCCTCGTAGCCTGGAAGGGCAAACGCAACGCCGACGAGGAGCAGCAGCTCGAGAATGCGGCGGAGCAGCTCGCCATGCGTCCCGAGCGCATCCTCCACGTAGGTCCCTATGCAGGCAGCGAACACCGCCACCTGCACCTGATCCGCAAGGTCGGGCCAACGCCCCCCGACCTCCCCCGGCGCGCCGGCATCGCCAAGAAGCGCCCCCGGGGCTAAAGGGCCTGTCGAGACAGCCTCAGGCCAAATAGTCTGCGCCCATGGGCCTCGTCTACGCAGTGTCGAACCAGAAGGGCGGCGTCGGCAAGACGACCACGGCTGTCAATCTGACCGCCTGCGTCGCCAGCGCCGGTTCCCAGACCCTCCTCGTCGACCTCGATCCCCAGTGCAATGCCACTGTGGCATTGGGAGGGGATCGCGACGCCCATCCCTCCTCCTACGATTGCTTGATCGGCGACGTCTCGGTGGCGGAGGCGGCCCGGCCGGCTGGGCCCGACAATCTCTGGCTTGTCCCGGCCAATCGCGATCTGGCTGGGGCCGCGGTTGAGCTGCCGCGACTCGAGGGGTCCGAGACGCGGCTGCGCGAGCGCCTCGGGCCCCTGCGCGAGCGCTTCGCTTTCACCCTGCTCGACTGCCCACCATCGCTCGGGCCGGTCAGCGTTAACGCTCTGGTCGCCGCAGACCGCGTCATCGTGCCGGTCCAGGCCGAGTACCTGGCACTGGAGGGCTTGGTCCAGTTCCTCGACACGCTGGGCATGATCCGCCGCGAGCTAAACCCTGCGCTTAACGTGTCGGGTCTGTTGATCACCATGCATGACGAGCGCACGCGTCTCGCCCGCGACGTCGAGCAGGAGCTGCGCGAGCATTTCCCCGAGATGGTCTTCGACACGGTCATACCGCGCAGCGTCAGGGTCGCCGAGGCGCCGAGCTACGGTGTGCCCGTGACCGAGCATGCCCCCGCCTCGCGTGGGGCCGTCGCCTACCGGGCGCTCGCCAAGGAGCTGGCGGGGCGTGGCTAGCGCCGCGAAGGGGGGCAAAGCACCCAAGCGCGGCATGGGCCGCGGCCTCGCCGCGATCCTCCCTGAAAGCGTCGCCAGCCCGGACGTCGGAGATCTTCGCGAGCTGCCGGTCGGGTTGATCAAGCCCAATCCGAAGCAGCCTCGAACCCATTTCGATCCCGAGGCTCTGACCGGTCTGGCCAGCTCGATCGAGAGCAGCGGCATCGTGCAGCCGTTGCTGGTCCGCCCCCTCCACGACGGTAGCTATGAGCTGATCGCTGGCGAGCGGCGCTGGCGAGCGGCGCAGCAGGCTGGCCTGGAGAAGGTCCCCGCGATCGTGCGGGATTCCGAGCACGCCGAGCGGCTGCAAGTGGCGCTGATCGAGAACATGGTTCGCGAGGACCTCAACCCGGTCGAGGAGGCGCGGGCCTGCGCGGC
>DATNGU010000369.1:0-3913 GCA_035605775.1 Solirubrobacterales bacterium
GCCAGCCAGTGCCGAGTCCCGGCTGAGATGCGCCCGTCCGAATCCTCCAGCTCGGCGAGCACGGCGTCGTAGCTCTCAGGCTGGACGACCACGGCGACAGAGCGGTGGTTCTTGGCCGCGGCGCGGATCATCGTCGGCCCACCGATGTCGATGTTCTCGACCGCGACCTCCGGGTCGACCTCGTGCGCCGCGACGGTCTGCTCAAAGGGATAGAGGTTGACGCAGACCAGGTCGATCGGCGCGATCCCCTCGCGCTCCAGCGTCGCCATGTGCTCCGGGTCGGCGCGCCGGGCCAGCAGGGCCGCGTGGAGGCGCGGGTGCAGGGTCTTGACGCGGCCACCGAGGATCTCCTCCTGGCCGGTGAACTCGGAGACGTCGGTTACCTCCAGGCCAGCCTCGCGCAGGGCCGCCGCGGTACCGCCGGTCGAGAGGATCTCCACCCCCTGCGCCGCAAGCGAGCGGGCGAAGTCGGTGATCCCGGTCTTGTCGGAAACCGAGATAAGCGCCCGGCGCACCCGGATTGCACCGTTGCTTACGGCTGCGGATTGAATGTCTGCGGGAGCCTCAGTCATCGGTCACGACGACCCGCGGGTCGCCCGCGTCGATCCTAACTTGGCCCCGCGCGATCATGCGGATCGCCTCCGGGTAGAGCTCGTGCTCGACCGCGTGTACGGTCGCCTCCAGCTGCGCCCGGTCGCGGTTTGCCGGCACCGGGACTTCGCGCTGGACGATCACCGGCCCGGTGTCGACACCCTCGTCGACGAAGTGGACGGTCACCCCGGTGGTCTCGACCCCCGCCGCCAGCGCTTGGCCAATCGCGTCGAGGCCGGGAAAGGCGGGCAGCAGGGCCGGATGGATGTTGACGACGCGATTGCGGAAGCGGCCGACGAAGGCAGGGGAGAGCAGCTGCATGTAGCCGGCGAGGACGACGAGGTCGGTGCCACGGCCCTCGATCCACCCGGCCATCGCCGCGTCGCGTGCCTCGCGGCCGGCGTGTTCTGCGCGGGGGAAGACGGCGGTCTCGACCCCGGCCTCGCGCGCCCGCTCCAGCGCCCGCGCGCCGGGCTTATCGGAGGCGACCCCGGCGACCTCGATCCCCTCGCGTCCATGCAGCGTCTCGAGAATCGCCTGCAGATTGGTCCCCGACCCCGATGCGAGAACCACGATTTTGAATGCGCTCATAGCGTGATCGTGGCCGCGCTACGGTCACGCTATGGCGATGTCCTCGAGGGCGAACTTCCCATTCGCGTCCTCGGGATCGCCGAGCGGATAGCGGCCGGTGAAGCAGGCATCGCAGTGGTCCTCCGGCGGCGTGCCGATCGCCTCGTAGACACCCTCCATAGAAAGGTAGGCGAGCGAGTCGGCGCCGAGCTCGTCGGCGATCTCCTCGATCGTGCGGTTGTGGGCGATCATCTCCTCGCGGGTCGACATGTCGACGCCGTAGTGGCAGGGGTGCCGGATTGGCGGTGCGGAAATTCGCAGGTGGATCTCGCTCGCCCCGGCGTCGCGCAACATGCCGACGATCTGGCGGGTGGTGTTGCCGCGCACGATCGAGTCGTCGACGACGACGATGCGCTGGCCCGCGACGATCTCCGGCAGCGGGTTGAACTTGAGTCGCAGACCGCGCTTGCGCAGCTCCTGGCCGGGCTGGATGAAGGTGCGGGCGACGTAGCGGTTCTTGATCAGACCGTCGTCGCGGGGCAGCCCGGAGGCGCGCGCGAACCCCGACGCGGCGGGGTTTCCGGAGTCGGGCACCGAGATCACCAGGTCGGCCTCGACCGGTGCCTCGCGCCAGAGGATCTCGCCCATCCGTCCGCGCACCTGCTGCAGCACCTTGCCCTCGAGGCGGCTGTCGGGGCGGGAGAAGTAGATGTGCTCGAAGACGCAATGCGCCGGGCGCCCCGCCTTGACCACCTGGCGGGTCTCGAGGCCGCGCTCGGTCAGCGAGACCATCTCCCCAGGGTGCACTTCGCGCAGCAGCTCGGCGCCGACGATGTCGAAGGCGCAGCTCTCCGAGGCGACGACGAAGCGCTCGCCCAGCCGGCCCAGCGAGAGCGGCCGCACCCCGTGCGGGTCGCGGAAGGCGACGATCGCGTGCTTGGTCATCGCCACGGTCGAGTAGGCGCCCTGCAGTCGAGGCATCATCTCGGCGACCGCGTCCTCAACGAACTTGCCGTCGCTAGAGGAGATCAGCGCCGCGATGATCTCCGAGTCCGAGGTGCCGCGGAAGGCGATGCCGGCCTCCTTCAACTCGCCCCAGAGCTCGACCGCGTTGGTCAGGTTGCCGTTGTGGGCGAGGGCGAGCTCGCGGCCGTCGTCGCGCCAGACCGGCTGCGCGTTCTCCCAAGAGCCGCCGCCCGTGGTCGAGTAGCGGACATGGCCGATTGCCATGTCGCCCTCCAGCGCTTTCAGCTTCTCCTCGTCGAAGACCTGGGAGACGAGGCCCGAATCGCGCATCGTCGTGATGTGTCCGCCCTCGCAGGTGGCGATCCCAGCCGACTCCTGGCCGCGATGCTGGAGCGCGTAGAGGCCGAAGTAGGCGAGTCGGGCGACGTCGTGGCCGGGCGCGTATATGCCGAAGACGCCGCATTCCTCGCGCGGCGAGTCGCGATCTATCTGCTGCCCCTGGGCGGGAGTCAAGGCGCGTTTCCTCGGTCGGAAGGACGTTACGCGCAGGCGGACTGCCTACCCCGGCAGGGTACCAGCGGAGATGGACCGGCAAGGGCGCTGCAAAAAGCCGCGATTTGCGGGACTAGCGGGACCGCTGAGGCCGTGCCCGGCCGCGGCAGCACCGCCAGCGGGCAGCGACGCTCACCGATCGGCGAGCAGTGCGGCGAGCGCCCGGTGCAGGCCGGCGACGGCTGACTTCAGCGGCGCCTCGTCGCCGGCGGCTCGGGCCCGGATCAGGGCGCCCTCGATCGTCGAGACGACCAGGCCGGCGAACGCCTCGGCGTCCTTGGCCACGACGCCTTCGTCGCGTAGGGTCGCGGCGATCGGCGCTTCCCAGCTCTGGAAGGCGGCGGTTGCGGCCGCGGCGAGCGCGGGGTCCTCCGGACGGGCCAGCGCCGCCGCGGCGACCGGGCAGCCGAGCCGCTCCGGCTTGTCCTTGACGCGACGGCGGAACATCTCGCCGAACATCGTCAGCGTCTCGCCGAGCCCGCGCTCCTCCAGGGAGCGCTCGATCGCGGTGCGGATCTCGCGCCCCTCCTGTTCGGCGGCCTCGACCGCGAGCTGGCTCTTGCCGCCCGGGAAGTGGTGGTAGATCGAGCCCCGCGGAGCGGCACCGACCTCGGCCACGTCGCGCAGCTCCATCCCCGCGTAGCCCTTTTCGGCGAGCAGCCGCCTGGCGCCGTCGAGCAGCCGTTCGCGCCCGTCGCGCGGCTTCGGCTCGATCGCCTTCGCGTCTGCGAGTCGCGTTATGCCCATGGACATAGTATAGTCCGCGCCCCGATGTATGACCGTGGACATAGAGCCAGCGTGGCGATCGCCTGTGCCGGCGCCTTCGTCGCCTTCCTCGACACGACGATCGTCAACATCGCCTTCCCCGACATCTCGGCTTCCTTCTCCGGCTCGGGGCGCGACGCGCTCTCCTGGGTGCTCGATGGCTACTTCGTCGTGATCGCGGCGCTGCTGGTGCCCGCCGGCGGCCTCGCCGACCGCTTCGGCCACAAGCGGATCTTCCTGATCGGGGTCGCGAGCTTCACCTTCGCCAGCCTGCTCTGCGCGGTGGCGCCGACGCTTGGCCTGTTGATCTCCTTCCGCGTCCTGCAGGGAGTAGGGGCGGCGCTGATCGCTCCCGCCTCGCTGGCGATCGTGCTCGACGCCTACCCGGTCGAGAAGCGCGCGACCGGCGTCGGCCTCTGGGGTGCCGCAGCGGCCGCCGCGGCCGCGACCGGCCCGACCCTGGGCGGGG
>DATNGU010000370.1:0-8924 GCA_035605775.1 Solirubrobacterales bacterium
GCACCCCGGCGAAGGTCGTCGAGCTGGCGTCCACCGCTCGGGAGAACGGATACAGCGCCTTCATCTGCGGGGCAGGCATGGCCGCCCACCTCGCCGGGGTCGTGGCCGCTCACACCACGCTTCCGGTGGTCGGCGTCCCGATCTCCAGCGGCGCGCTGAACGGCGTCGACGCGCTGTACTCCACGGTGCAGATGCCTCCGGGCATCCCCGTCGCCTGCGTCGCGATCGACGGGGCGAAGAACGCCGGGGTGCTCGCAGCCCGGATAATCAACGCGTGATCCCCCGGTACACCCGTCCCGAGATGGGGGCCGTCTGGTCCCCCCAGCGCAAGATGGAGTGCTGGCTCGAGGTCGAGCTGGCGGCGACCGAGGCCTGGGCCGAGGAGGGATCCGTGCCCAGGGAGACCGCCGAGGCGGCGCGGGCGAACGCCGCCTTCACGGTCGAGGCGGTCGAGGAGCGCGAGCGGGTCACCGACCACGACGTCGCCGCCTTCGTCGACGTCGTCGCCGCGTCGGTGGGCGAGCACGGGCGTTGGATCCATTACGGGCTCACTTCCTCCGACGTGCTCGACACCGCCCTCGCCTTGCAACTGCGCCAGGCCGGTGAGGTCGTCCTCGCCTCGGCCCGCACCTACCGCGACGCCCTGATCGAGCGAGCATTCGAGCACCGCGACACCCTCTGCGTCGGCCGCACCCACGGCGTCCACGCCGAGCCGACCACCTTCGGCCTGCGCCTTGCCGGGTTCGCCTTCGAGGCCGACCGCAACCTCACCCGCCTCAGCGACGCCTTCGAGCAGCTTCGCTTCGGCAAGCTCTCGGGCGCTGTCGGCACCTACGCATCGGTGCCGCCACCGGTCGAGGCGCTGGTGATGGAGCGGCTGGGCCTGGAGCGCGAGGACGTCGCCACCCAGGTCGTGCCGCGCGACCGCCACGCAGTGCTGACTTCGGCGATCGCGAACGCGGGCGCCGGCCTGGAGCGCTTCGCCACCGAGGTCCGCAACCTGCAGCGCACCGAGGTGCGCGAGGTCGAGGAGCCGTTCGGCGCCGGCCAGAAGGGCTCGTCGGCGATGCCCCACAAGCGCAACCCGATCCGCACCGAGCGCATCACCGGCCTGGCCCGCGTCCTGCGCGGCTACGCCCAGACTGGGCTGGAGAACGTCGCCCTCTGGCACGAGCGCGACATCTCCCACTCCGGCGCCGAGCGAGTGATCCTGCCCGACGCGACGATCGGTCTCGACTACATGCAGGACCTGGCGGCGAAGGTCGCGCGAGAGATGACGATCAGCGCCGACCGCATGCGGGAGAACCTCGAGCTGACCCATGGCGCCCTCTTCAGCCAGCGCGCCCTGACCGCCCTGGTCGAGTCGGGCCTCGGTCGCGACGACGCCTACCGCGTCGTCCAGGAGAACGCCCAGCGCGCCTGGGACAGCGGCACCCACTTTCGCGAGCTGCTCGCCGAGGCCGCACCGGACCTCGACCTCGACGCCGTCTTCGACTACGACGCCTACCTCGGCCACGTCCCGGCGATCTTCGAGCGCCTCGAAGCGCTGCACTCCTAGCCGCTCGTCGACGCCGGGGGAAGCGCGCCGAGCGAGCGCCACAGCTCCTGCGTATCCCCCACCACCCAGGCCTCCTCGATCAAGCTGTCCGCCAGCCGGAAGAAGGCCGCGCCGGAATACTCGACGTATGAGCCGGTCGGCTGGAGATCGCCGAGTGACCCACGATGGGTGCCCGTCCACGTCATTCGCGTCACAATGCGATCTCCACTCGCCAGCATCTCGTCGATGCGGTTGTGCCAGTCGGGGAAAACCACCCGGATGCCCTCGACGTAGCGTTTGAACTCCTCGCGGCTCTTGCAGACAGTCCCAAGCGATCCTCGAAAGTGGATCGCCGGGGAGACGACCTCGTTCGCGATCTCCAGCTGCCAGCGATTCCACAGCTGGTCGTAGAAGCGGCGGACCACAGCTTCGTTCGTCACATCGATCCCAGGCTCATCGTCGCGGCTCCTACACTAAAAGGAGATGCCTCAAGACCTTCCCATCGTCTGCTCGCTTGGCGCTGGCGATCTCGAGCAGCGCCTCGCCGCGATCGGCGAGATCGGCGCCAAGAGCCTCGTCGATAGCGAGGAGGATGCCGGCAGGCACCTGCTGCGCTTCCGCCCCGATCCCGGGACCCGCGAGCGACTGGAGGCAATCATCGAGGCCGAGGGCCAGTGCTGCGCGTTCCTCGACCTGGCCCTGGAAGAGAACGGCAGCCATCTGATCCTGTCGGTTGCCGCCCCAGAGGCGGGGCAGGCGACTGCCGATGGCTTCGCGATGGCATTCCACCCCGCCGGGCCCGAGCCCACGAGCTAGGGTTCGCGAGCGATGATCCTCTACACCTGCGGGCAGAAGAAAACTGGGCCGGCGTTCGCGCATCCCTGTGCGAAGGCGGCCAAGGCGCTCGATGCGGCCGGCTACACCTACGAGCTGCGCGCCGTGGGCGGCTACCGGTTGATGCCCTGGACCTGGGGGAGTCGTGATGAGGAGCGCGCTGAGATCAAGAAGCTGAGCGGCACCAACGAGGTGCCGATCCTGGTGCTCGACGACGGCGAGGTCGTCTCCGGGTCCAGCACGATCGCCCGTTGGGCCGGAGAGCATCCGCTGGCCAAGAGCCCATCCCGGTAGGGATTCCACTTAACTTTTTCTGAAGACAGCCTCTGGCTGTCCGCGAGCCTCATTGCAGAAAAAGTACAAGACGTTCCACCCCTACCGGGATGGGCTCTACGCAGCCGCCAACTCGCGGGCCGGACGCCGATCGTCCACGACCACGGGAGTCCCATGCTTGGGGGAAAGGGTGATGTTGCGGCGGCCGATCTTCTCCGGCCTCGGGTTCGCCTTGCGCAGCTCGCAGCGGGTCAACACCTCGCGCAGGACGATCCGCATCTCGAACTCGGCGAAGGCGGCGCCGAGGCAACGGCGGATGCCGCCGCCAAAGGGGATCCATGCGTAGGTGTCGGGCGCCTCCTCGAGGAAGCGCTCTGGCCGGAAGGCAAAGGGGTCTGGGTAGACGTCGGCACGGGTGTGGGCGAGCCAGATCGCCGGGGTTACATCGGTGCCGGCTGGCAAGGTGAGGCCATCGGCCTCCAGGTCTTTGGCGAGGCGGCGACCGGCCAGCGGCACCACCGGCCGCAGGCGCAACGACTCGCTGATCGTCGCCCGCAGGTAGTCGTCCTCATCCGCCTCGAGCGACTCGCGTAGGCGGGCCATCTCGCGCGGGTGGCGCAGCAGCAGGTCGAAGGTCCAAGCCAACGCCGTCGCGGTCGTCTCATGCCCAGCCAACAGCAGCGTCATTAGCTGGTCGCGCAGATCCTCGTCGCTCATCGCCCCGCCGTCCTCAAAGCGGGCCTGCATCAGCAGCGAGAGGATGTCGCTGCGCTCCTCCAGATCGTCCCTCGAACGGTGCTCGGCGATCTCGGCGTAGAGCAGCTCGTCGACCGCCTTCAGCTGGGCCTCGAATTTTGCCCAGGGCCCGCGACCGCCGAAGCGCCGGGAGGCAAGGCCGATCAGCTGCGTAAAGGGCGACGCGGTCTCCTCCAGCAGCCGCGTCAGCACGACGCGCAGCTGCTCCAGCCGCGGTCCCTCGGCGACGCCGAAGACGACCCGCAGGATCACCTCCAGCGTCATCGCCTGCATGTGCGGGTGGATCGCGAACTCCTCGCCGAGCGGCCAGGAGTCGATCTCGGCATCGACGATCTCGCTGACAATCGGCTCGTAGGAGCGCATCTGCTCGCCGTGGAACGCCGGCAGCATCAGTTTGCGGTGGGCGAGGTGATCGGCGCCCTCGATCACCAGTACGGAGTGCGGGCCGACGACGGGCGTCAAGACCACCTCCCGCCCGGGCGGCAACCCATGCGACCGCTCCGTATATAGAGCCTTGATCGCAACTGGGTCGGAAATCATCACCATCGGCCGCTCGAAGCTGAGGAATCTGACGCTAAAGCTGTCGCCGTACCTCTCCCGGCACTGCTGCATGAACGGCAAGGGCCGGAATGACCACCTAAGCGTCTGCACCAATGGCGAGCTCTTCGGTTCCGGCGGCAGCATTGACCCACAGCGTCGCAGACGAACACCGCGAAAGCCCTCCGCTCCCGCGATGGTTAGCATCGACTTAATGCCGGACGTCGCCGATCTGAAGCTCCACTCCTCGGGCAAGGTCCGCGAGATCTACGAGTGGGAGGACGACCTCTTGATGGTCGCCTCGGACCGGATCTCGATCTACGACGTGGTGATGCCGACGCCGATCCCCGACAAGGGGAAGGTGCTGAACCGGATCTCGGAATTCTGGTTCGAGCTGACCGGCGACATCGTCCCCAACCACTTCCTCTCCGCCGACGTTCCCGAGCAGGCGATGGAACGGGGAATGAGGGTGCGGCGGCTGGAGATGTACCCGGTCGAGTGCGTGGTGCGCGGCTACCTCTCCGGATCAGGCTGGAAGGAATACAAGGCGGGCGGCGCGGTCTGCGGGATCGAGCTGCCGCCCAACCTGCTCGAGTCCGACAAGCTGCCTGAGCCGATCTTCACCCCCGCGACCAAGGCCGAGATCGGCGACCACGACGAGAACGTTGATTTCGAGCGGGCGGCGGAAATCGTCGGCGACCGGGCGCTGTTAGAAGAGCTGCGGCGAGTCTCGATCGAGGTCTACCAGCGCGGTGCCGAGCACGCAGCCGAGCGCGGCATCATCCTCGCCGACACCAAGTTTGAGTTTGGCCACCACGCTGGCGCCGAGGTCGTCCTCGCCGACGAGGTCCTGACCCCCGACTCCTCGCGCTTCTGGCCAGCCGACCGCTACGAGCCCGGCAAGACGCAACCTTCGTTTGACAAGCAGTTCGTGCGCGACTGGGCCGACGCAGCCGGCTGGGACCACAGGCCGCCGGCGCCCGAGCTGCCGCCCGACGTGACCGAGCAGACCCGAGCCAAGTACGTCGAGGCCTACGAGCGGATCACGGAGCGTTCCTTCTAATGGCGAAGGCCAGGGTTCTGATCCGGCCGAAGGAGGGCATCCTCGACCCGCAAGGGAAGGCGGTCGAGCGGGCGTTGCCGGCGCTTGGCTTCGAGGGGGTCGAGCACGTGCGGGTCGGGCGAATGGTCGAGCTGGAAGCGGAGGATCCGGCGCGGCTTCCGGAGCTCTGCGAGAAGCTGCTCGCCAACCCGCTGATCGAGGACTTCGAGATAGAGAGCATCGACGGCGGCTGATGGTTTGGGGGGTGCTTCAGTTCCCCGGCTCCTGTGATGAGCGGGACGCCCTGCACGCCTGTGGGCTGACCGGGGAGGCGCGGCTGATTTGGCACGAAGAGCGCGACCTTGGTGGCGTCGACGCGATCGTCGTTCCCGGCGGCTTCTCCTACGGCGACTACCTGCGGGCTGGCGCCATTGCCCGCTTCTCGCCGGCGATGGAGGCGGTGGCCGAGTTCGCCGCAGCTGGAGGGCCGGTGCTGGGAATCTGCAACGGCTTCCAGGTGCTTTGTGAAGCGGACCTGCTTCCGGGGGCGCTGCTGCTCAACGAGAACCTACGCTTCGTCTGTCGCCAAGTCGACTTGATCGACGCCGAGGGCGGGCGGCTCTCGATCCCGGCCAAGCACGGCGAAGGACGCTACTGGGTGCCGGAGAAGATGCTCGATGCAATCGAGGCCAACGGGCAGATCGCCTTCCGCTACGCACCCGGCCAGAACCCGAACGGCTCGGCCCGCGACATCGCCGGTGTTCGCAACGAGGCGGGCAACGTGCTCGGCCTGATGCCTCACCCCGAGCACGCGGTCGACGCGATGACGGGTTCGACCGACGGGCTGCAGGTGTTCGAAGCCGTCGCCGGGAGCCTCGTGTGACGCCCGCCGGTGCGGACGCGGGACTGGACGGCGGTCCATCTCTGACCCCCCCGCCGTTTACAGGGGCAGAGCAGGCGGCGGCATATAAGGAGCTCGGTCTCACCGATGCCGAGTACGAGTTGATCTGCGAGAAGCTTGGCCGCGAACCGAACGGAGTCGAGCTGGCGATGTTCAGCCTGCTCTGGTCCGAGCACTGTGCCTACAAGCACTCGCGCAAGCTGCTGGGGCGCCTGCCGACCAAGGGTGAGCGAGTCGTGATGGGCCCGGGCGAGAACGCCGGCGCGGTCGACATCGGCGAGGGCTATGCAATCGCCTTCAAGGTCGAGTCACACAATCACCCGAGCGCGGTCGAGCCCTTTCAGGGCGCCGCGACCGGAGTTGGCGGCATCCTCCGCGATGTCTTCGCGATCGGCGCGCGGCCGATCGCGATGCTCGACTCGCTGCGCTTCGGCGAGCTCGACTCGGAGCGATCGCGTTTCCTGCTCGATGGGGCGGTGCGCGGGATCGGCCACTACGGCAACTCGATCGGCGTGCCGACCGTCGGCGGCGAGATCTACTTCGAGGAGCCCTACGAGCACAACTGCCTGGTCAACGCGATGTGCGTCGGCATCGCCAAGCAGGAGGACATGGTGCGGGCGGCCGCCGCCGGGGTCGGCAACGCGGTCGTCCTGATGGGTGCCTCGACGGGACGCGACGGAATCGGCGGCGCCTCGGTGCTCGCCTCGGCCGAGCTCGGTGACGGCGATGAGGCGAAGCGGCCGACCGTGCAGATCGGCGACCCCTTCGAGGAGTCGAAGCTACTCGAGTGCTGTCTGGAGCTGCTGGGGAAGGGGCTACTGGTCTCGCTGCAGGATCTTGGCGCCGCTGGCCTCACCTCTTCGGCCGGCGAGATGGCCTCGGCGGGCGGCGTCGGAATCGACATTGACGTCGCGCGTGTGCCGTTGCGCGAGGCCGACATGGAGCCCTTCGAGATCATGGTCTCCGAGTCGCAAGAGCGGATGCTGGCCGTGGTCGAGCCGGCAAAGGTCGCCGAGGTGCTGGCGCTCTGCGAGAAATGGCAGACCGGCGCGGCCGAGGTCGGCGCCATTACCGACAACGCTCACGTGCGCGTACTGGACGGCGAGGAGGTCGTCGGCGACATGCCCGTCGAGGCGCTGGTCGACGGCTGCCCGCTCTATGACCTCTCACCGGCGGAACCACAGGGATGGATCTACGGCAACCGGACGACGCTCGCGACGGACACGGCGGCCGAGGAGACGTTGCTGGCGCTGCTCGGCTCGCCCAGCGTCGCCTCGAAGCGCTGGGCCTTCGAGCAGTACGACTCGGTGGTCGGCTCGCGCACCGCGCGCCGACCGGAGACCGCCGATGCGGCCGTGCTGGCGATCCCCGAGGCGGAAAACGCGATCGCGATCTCGATCGACGGCAACGGGCGACGGGTCGCCTGCGACCCCTACGCGGGCACGATTGAGGCCGTCCTCGAGTGCGCGCAAAACCTCGCCTGCGCCGGCGCCTCGCCGCTCGGCCTCACCAACTGCCTCAACTTCGGCAACCCGGAGAAGCCGACGCCGGCATGGCAGCTCGACCGCGCCGTCCAGGGTCTGGCCGACGCTTGCGAGGCGCTCCAGGTGCCCGTCGTCGGCGGCAACGTCTCCCTCTACAACGAGGGTCCAGAAGGACCGATCTACCCGACCCCGGTGGTCGGCATGGTCGGTGAGCTGCCCGACCCCGCCAATGCCGCGCCAAGCGTTTTTGCCCGTGAAGGCGATGCGATCGCCCTGCTTGGCCCCTTCGAACCCTCGCTCGCCGGCTCGGAGCTGGCGAAGCTGCGTGGCGAGCTCGACGCGGGTCTCCCCCAGCCCGACATCGCCACGGTCGCCGCTGCTTGCACGACGGTGCGCGAGGCCGTTCGCAGCGGCAAGCTCTCCTCCGCCCACGACGTCAGCGACGGCGGCCTCGCCTGCGCCCTGGCGGAGTCCGCGATCGGCACGGGCATCGGCTGTCGCGTCGACGTCCAGCCCCTGCGCAGCCGCGGCTGCTCTCCCGAAGAGGCTCTTTTTGGCGAGGGCAGTGGCGGCTTTATTCTCAGCGGCGAGCGCGCCGTCCTGGAGAGCTTGGGAGCGACGCTGATCGGCGAGGTCGGCGGCAACGCCATCGAGATCGCAGCAGGCGACCGCAGCCTCAGCGTCGAACTCGCCGTGGCTGAGAGCAGCTGGCGCTCGCTGGGCGAGCTTCTAGACGGGGCCTACCGGTAGGCCCCGCGGTGCCCGGTCCGGTCTCCGGCCACCATTCGGTAGATGAACAACAGCAGCAGTGAGCCGCCGATCGCGATCAGCCAGGTTCCGATGTCGAAGAACTCGTCGAGGTCACCGATATCCAGGGCGCTGGCGATGAACCCCCCGACCAGGGCGCCCGCGATCCCAATCAGCATCGTGACGATGAAGCCACCCGGGTCCTCGCCGGGCATGATCAGCTTCGCGATTGCCCCGGCGAGAAGCCCGAGCACGATCCATCCGATGATCCCCATATCCGACACTCCTTCCACCTTGTCGATGGCCCCATCCCCGGGCCGCCTGCCGCTGAAATACCCGCGATGAGGCCCGAGGAAACTCGCGGCGGCGCCGCGAGGGCTGTTTAAACCGCGACCCTGCCGGGCATCTCCCATAGTGCACCTCCGCGACCTTTTAGGAGGTGGGTAATGGAGGAAAGAGCGTGACAGCACGGGCGACGACCACAGCTCTTGTAGCTCTTGGTGCAGCAGTGGTCGCCATCGGCTCTCAGCGTTTGCGATAGGAGCTACCGATGGCAGAGATAACCCTCGATGGAGTCACCAAGGTCTTCGCCGACGGCCAGGAAGCCGTAAAAGAGATGGACCTCGAGATCGGCGACGGCGAGTTCATGATCCTCGTGGGGCCGTCGGGGTGCGGGAAGTCGACCGCGCTGCGGATGGTCGCGGGGCTTGAGGAGATCAGCGACGGCAATCTCGTGATCGGTGGCGAGCGGGTGAACGAGCTCGCGCCGCGCGATCGCGACATCGCGATGGTGTTCCAGAACTACGCGCTGTA
>DATNGU010000371.1:0-3297 GCA_035605775.1 Solirubrobacterales bacterium
GAGCCGATGATCCGCACCAAAAGCGGGGCGGCGGGGCTCTCGATTGCTTCCAACTCGCTCCTGATCGCGATCAAGTTGGCGGCCGGGGCGATCACCGGCTCGATCGCGATCGTCACCGAGGCGGTCCACTCGCTGATTGACCTGATCGCCTCGGTAGTCGCCTTCGTCTCGGTGCGCAAGGCCGATGAGCCGGCCGACGCCGATCACCCCTACGGACACGAGAAGGTCGAGAGCCTGGCGGCGGCGATCGAGGGGATGCTGATCCTGATCGGGGCGGGGGTCATCGTCTATGAGGCGACCAACCGCCTGGTCGTGGGCGCCCAGGTCGAGAGCCTGGGCGTCGGCATTGCAGTGATGGGCTTTTCGATTCTCGCCAACCTGTTCGTCTCGACCATCCTTTACCGCCAGGCAAAGGAACACGACTCGCCGGCGCTGGAGGGCGATGCCGCCCACCTGCGCACCGACGCGCTCACTTCCGCTGGGGTTTTCGTTGGCCTCGCGACCGTCGAGATCACCGGCATCGTCGCCTTCGACTCGATCACCGCGCTGATCGTCGCCGGGGCAATTGTCACCGCCGGGCTGCGGATCATCCGCCGCTCCTCCGGAGTGCTGGTTGACGAAGCACTGCCCGATGCCGAGATGGACCGGATCGAGGCCGCGATCGCCGCCGCCCGCACCCCCGAGGTCGCCGGGTACCACAAGCTGCGGGCGCGCAAGGCCGGCAGCCGTCGCTACATCGACTTCCACGTTCAGTACCGCTCCGGCACGAGCCTGGAGCGCGCCCACGAGCTCGCACACCAGATGCGCGCCGAGATCGAGGCCAGTCTGCGCCGTGCCGAGGTTCTGATCCACGCTGAGCCGGAGACTTCGTTTCGAGATCCCGGAGGGGACGAAAGTCCATACCGCTCTGGCTGAAGAACCGATGAGCGAACGTCACGATCTGATTCTTCGTGAGCGGCGCCCATTTGGCGCGTAGCCGACGCCCCCGGACGCGAAGCGGAGGAGGCGGCGGAATGTTCAGGGATTGGGCAGCAGATTCACCGCTGCGGCGAGGCCGACGGCGATCACGGTGATCGTGTAGCCGGTGTAGCCGCTGATCGCAAAGAGGATGGCGGCGATGCCGCAAACGGCGACGACGGTTATCCAGGAAGCTCGAGCCAGGGACACTGGGCCGGTATTTTGGCCGAGATGCCCGACGATGCCGCGACGGGGACTGTTTCCGGCGATGCCGCCGAGGGCGCCCTTGCCTTCCTGACCGAGATGACGCCTGACCTTCGCGGTGCCGCGATCGTCGGGCCGGGCGGCGCTGTGCTTGCCGCCAGCGGCGATTCGGATCGTTGGGGCGAGGACGTGGTGGCGCTCTTCGCCGTCGCGGACCGGGCCGGTGGCGAGCCGGTGGAGCAGGTCCACATCGGCGCCGAGCAGGGTGAGGTCTTCGCCCTACGCCACGCCGGGCTCGCGATCATCGCCGTGACCGAGCGCTTCCCTCTCGCCTCGTTGACCTTCTTCGACATGCGCTCGTTGCTGCGCGACCTCGTCGCCGAAAAACCGCTGGCCGCTTTCCCCTTGCCGGAGGACGGGAAAAACGACCAGCGCCGCGCGGGCGGGGACGACTAGTGGCTCCCAAGCCTCATCGAGTCCTCCTCGACCGTGTCTCGGGCTACGCCGACGAGGCGGCTGCCTACATGCGTCGCCGCCGGGCCTCGCGCCGTCCCTTTGCCCGCCTTTATCTCAGCGGCGGTCGCGCTGAGGATCACGCCGCCGACTCGGTCGCCGGCGGTGAGCTGTTCGTCGCCGCCGGCAAGCTGATCGAGCTAGCCGGGAAGCGACCGAAGCCGTGAGCCACGGCGTCGAGCCGCTCGAACCGGCGATCGCCGAGCGTGTGCTGGCTCGCGCTCTCGCCCATGGCGGCGAGTTCGCCGAGCTGTTTGCTGAACGGCGCGGTGGTCTGACGCTGGCGATCGACGAGTCGCGGATCGAGTCAGTGCAATCGGGCGCCGAAGAGGGCGCTGGGGTGCGGGTGCTGAGTGGCGGCACGACTTACTTCGCCCACGTCGATGGTCTTGGCCAGGCCGATCTAGAACGGGCCGCGGACGAGGCGGCGGCGGCATTACGCGGCGATCGCGCCGAGCCCCGGCCACTGCAAGCGGTCGCCTCGATCCCGCTGCCGATCGAGCAGCGCCCCGAGGACATCCCCGCTGTGCGCAAGGCGGATTTGCTGCGCGAGCTCGACGAGCGCGCGCGTTCGGCCGGGGGCGAGATCGCGCAGGTGACGGCCTCTTACGGCGAGGCCAGGCGCGAGGTGAGCGTCGCTAACTCCGACGGCCTCTTCAGCAGCGACAATCGCACCAGGGTCCGGATTGGTGCTCAAGCGGTCGCCCGGCGCGATGACCGAGTCGAGACCGGCGCCGAGACGCTCGGCGCTCACCGCGGCTTCGAGCTCTTCGACGACGATCCGGTCTCGATCGCAGCAAGCGCATCCCGCAAGGCGCTGACCCTGCTCGACGCCGGTCCCGCCCCGACCGGCTCGATGCCCGTCGTGGTCGCCGGCGGCTTCGGCGGCGTCCTCTTTCACGAGATGACCGGGCACGGGTTGGAGGCCGATCACGTCCAGAAGGGCGCCAGCGTCTACGCAGGGAAACTCGGCGAGCTGGTCGCCCAGCCACTGCTCACCGCGTACGACGATGGCCGGCTGCCAGGGGAGTGGGGCAGCGACGCGATCGACGACGAGGGAGCGGCGACCCAGAAGACCCGGGTGATCGAGGACGGGCGCCTGGTCAGCTTCCTCTATGACCGCCAGAGCGCCGCGCGCGACCGTGTCGCCTCGACCGGCAACGGCCGCCGCGAGAGCTTCCGTCACCTGCCGATCCCGCGCATGACCAACACCTACATCGCCCCCGGCGAGGGCGAGCCCGAGGCGATCATCAGCGAGGTGAAAAAGGGCTTCTACGCGGTCTCCTTCGCCGGCGGTCAGGTCGATCCGGCGACCGGGGATTTCGTCTTCGGCGTCAACGAGGGCTACCTGATAGAGGGTGGTGAAGTAACCCGGCCGTGCCGCGGGGCGACGCTGGTCGGCAACTGCCTGCAGGCGCTGGCCGCGATCGACGCCGTCGGCAACGACTTCTGGATGAAGACCGGGATGTGCGGCAAGGGCGGGCAGAAAGTTCCGGTCGGCACCGGTCAGGGCCACGTACGGATTGCCTCGATGACGGTGGGCGGTACGGAGGCATGACCGATCTGGTCGAGCTCGCCGGGCGCGCGGTGGCCCAGGCGGTGGCGAGCAGCGGGGGCGACGCC
>DATNGU010000372.1:0-10112 GCA_035605775.1 Solirubrobacterales bacterium
GCGGAGCTCCTTGAGGCTTTTCTCGCGCGCACGGACGGCCTCGAGGTCGAGGTCGTGCAATGCGACGCCCCACTCGAAGAACAGCATCAGGAAGATGTTGATGACCGGCTGGGCGAGGAAGCGCGGCTCCCACTCCTGCTTGGGGTCGACCCGCATGATCTCGTAGCCGACGTCCTTGTCCTTGCCGACGATGTTCGTGAAGGTGTGGTGGACGTAGTTGTGCGAGTGCTTCCAAGCCTCGGCCGTGGAAGCGGTGTCCCAGTCCCAGGTGGAGGAGTTGATCTGGGGGTCGTTCATCCAGTCCCACTGGCCGTGCAGGACGTTGTGGCCGATCTCCATGTTCTCGAGGATCTTCGCCATCGAGAGTGCCGCCGTACCGGCGATCTGGGCGGGGCGGTAGCGGGCGCCGAGCAGCAGCACGCGGGCGATCACCGCGAGCCGGCGCTGCATCGCGATCATGCTCTCGATGTAGCGGCGATCGCGGTCGCCCAGCTCAGCGTGCACCCGGTCGCGAATCGCATCGAACTCGCGGCCGAGCTCGTCGAGCTGCTCCGCCGATAGATGAGCGAGCGGGCTCTGCACCTCAGCAGTCGTTACGTTCATCGTTTCCCTTTCGTGGTTTCAAAGTGCGATCTCGACCGGTCCTTCGGGCGCGTTGACGCAGGTGCGGACCATCTCGCCCTCGCTGCCGTGGACCTCTCCGGTGCGCAGATCGCGCACCTTCCCATTGCAAAGCTTGCCGACGCAGGTGTGGCAGATGCCCATCCGACAGCCGAAGGGAAGCGTCGCGCCGGCCCCCTCGCCGCCAACCAGGATCGGCGTGCCGCTGTCGCAGCGAGCCTCGACCCCGCTCTTGGCGAAGCGCACGGTGCCTCCCTCGCCCTCGCCGGACTCGCCGCCGATCACCGGCTGGAAGCGCTCCATGTGCAGCAGCTCGCGGTCGCCGTTCCGCTCCCAGTGACCGCTCATCGAGTCGAGCATCTCGGCCGGGCCCGAGAGGAAGGCGTGGCGCTCGCGCCAGTCTGGGCAGAGCGCGTCGAGTTCGCCAGGGACAACCCTGCCCTGCCGGCCAGTGATCCGCAGGTGGAGGTGGTAGCCCCGCTGAGAGCTCTCGATCTCCCGCAGTCGACCGGCGAAGATCACCTCGTCCTCCTCACGAGCGGAGTGGATGTGGACGACGTCGCGAACGGCGCCGTTGCGACTGAGGCTGCGCAGCATGCTCATGATCGGCGTGATCCCGCTGCCGGCGCTGACGAAGAGTAGCTTCTCCGGCGGTGGGTCCGAGAGCACGAAGGTCCCTTCGACCCCACCGAGCCGGACGATGTCCCCCGGCCGGGCTCGACGAACCAGATAGGGCGAGACCTTGCCGGTGTCGACCAGTTTGGGCGTGATGCTGATGCACCCGTCGGGGCGCTCCGGCTCCGAGGTGAGCGAATAGGCCCGCCAGTGATGCACCCCGTCGATGACGACTCCGATCCTCAGGTATTGGCCTGGGCGGTGACCCTTCCATTCGAAGCCCGGGCGGATCAAAACCGTGACCGCGTCGGGCGTCTCCCTGTCGATCCGCTCGATCCGGCCGCGCAACTCTCGGGTCGACCAGAGCGGGTTGATCAGTTCCAGGTAGTCGTCTGGGAGCAAGGGGCTGAAGAGCGAGCTGACCGCGCGCAGCATCCGCCTGCGAGCGGCCGGGACCTGCGGGGTGGCTCCACGCTCAGCCATCAGCCAATGTTACATCGTTTGATGTCACATTCTGTGAAATCCCGCACGCTGGCCGGCAGTTACCCGCCGGGGCTGGGTTTATGTTGGTTCGGACGATGTCGATGGAACCTGCGCAGCTCGATCGGGACCATCTCTGGCATCCGTTTACCCAGCAGCAGAGTTGGCTCGAGGAAGAGCCGCTGCTGATCGAGCGGGCCGAGGGCACGCAGCTGATCGACAGCGATGGCCGCCGCTACATAGACGGCGTCTCCTCTCTGTGGTGCAACGTGCACGGCCATCGCCACGCCGGCATCGACGCCGCCCTCCAGGAGCAGCTCGGCAAGGTTGCCCACTCGACCATGCTCGGCCTCTCCCACCCGGGCGCCGCTGAGCTGGCGGCGAAGCTAGTCGAGCTGGGGCCGCCGGGGCTCTCGCGCGTCTTCTACTCGGAGTCGGGTTCGACCGCGACCGAGATCGCGCTCAAGATGGCCTTCCAGTTCCAGCAGCAGCGCGGCGGCCAGCACGCGCGGCGGACCTCCTTCGTCCATCTGCGCGACGCCTACCACGGCGACACGATCGGCTCGGTTTCTGTCGGTGGCATCGACCTCTTCCATGCGACCTACCGTCCCCTGCTCTTCCAGACCCACGCGGCGGAGCCGGGCGACGCCGCCGATCTCGAGCGCGTCCTCTCCGCCCATGAGGAGGAGATCGCGGCGCTAATCGTCGAGCCGCTGGTCCAGGGCGCCGCCGGGATGCTGGTCCACCCACCCGGCTACCTGCGCGCGGCGCGGGAGCTCTGCGATCGCTTCGGCGTGCTGATGATCTGCGACGAGGTGGCGACCGGTTTCGGCCGCACCGGGACTATGTTCGCCTGCCAGCAGGAGGGCGTCGCCCCCGATCTGCTCTGCCTCGCCAAGGGGCTTACCGGCGGTTACCTGCCGCTCGCGGCAACGCTCACCACCGAGCGGATCTACGAGGGCTTCCTCGGCGCGCCGGAGGAGCAACGCACTTTTTTCCACGGCCACACCTACACCGGCAACCCACTCGCCTGCGCGGCGGCGATCGCCAGCCTCGAGGTCTTCGAGCGAGAGGAAACGCTGGCGCGCCTGCAGCCGAAGATCGAGTCGCTTGGAAAGCAGCTCGACGACGTCGGCAAGATGCCCGAGGTCACCGAGGTGCGGCGGCGCGGCTTCATGGTCGGCATCGACCTTGGCAAGCACGATCCGGCGTTGCGCCTCGGCCACCGGGTCACGCTGGAGGCGCGCAAGCGGGGGGCGATTGTGCGACCGCTCGGCGACGTGATCGTGCTGATGCCACCCCTCTCGATCTCTGAAGAAGAGTTGCGGCAGCTGGTCGAGATCACGGCTGAGTCGATTGGCGCTGCGTGCGTAAGCGCGTACTCAGCGCCAGTTGCGCAGGCCGCGTAGGCGCGCGATATACGCTGAGCAAATGACGGAGAGACAACGGGGCCCGGCTGAGGCCCCCAACCTGGGTGAGCCTTCTACGCCGCGGCCTTCGGCTTCCGTGGTGCTGCTCCGGCGCGGGGGCAAGCACCAAGACCGGGCGCTGGAGGTATTGCTGCTGAAGCGGACCGAGGAGGCCAAGTTCATGCCCGGGGTCTGGGTGTTCCCCGGCGGCGGCGTCGACCCGGATGACGGCGACGGTGAGAGTGGGTACCGCGCCTGTGCGGTGCGGGAGCTGGAGGAGGAGGCGGGGATCGCGCTGGGCCCGGAGGAGGAGCTGGTGCTGTTCTCCCGCTGGATAACTCCCGAGGTCATCTCGCGCCGCTTCGACGCCTGGTTCTTCCTCGCGCTCGCCCCCGCCCACGCACCGCCCGAGCCGGATGGCGTCGAGACGACGGAGGCCGCGTGGTTCGAGCCACAGGCTGCGCTGGACGCCCAGGCGGCCGGCGAGCTGGCCCTCGCCTTCCCGACGATCAGCCAGCTGCAATCGCTGCTTCCCTTCGCCACCTCGACCGAGGCGATCGACGCGCACCGGGGACGCGAGGTGGAGCCGATCCTGCCCAAGGTGATCGGCACGCGGGAGGAGCACCGGGTCGTCCTCCCCGGCGATCCCGACTACCCGGCCTAGCTCTGCGGAAATGGCTCCAGCCCAGCGTGCCAGGGGCCGGGCAGGTAGGTGTGGATGCCGCTCTCCTCCATCTCGCCCTGCAGCCGCTTGAACAGCTGACCGGCGTTTTTCAGCGCCTCCTTCAGCTCTGCCTCGCTGCGCTCGCGCAGGTGCCAGAGGAACCAGAGCTGGCGGTCGTTGATGCCGAAGTCGATCTCGCCGGTCATCGTCGTCGTCCAGGAGAGGAAGCCGGGGCTGAACAGCTCGCGCAGCTTGACCGGGTCGTACTCGCTGGGGATCGTCGCCAGGAAGCGCTTGTTGAAATCGATCGACTCGAACTCGACCTTGCGGGCGAAGCGCTGGGTGACGGCCTCGTGGCCCTCGATCGACTCGACGTTGAACGCCGGCACCACTTTCGCCAGGTCGGGCATATGAGCCTTAGTCAGCAGCGCCATCGGCAGCAGCGCCTTGCCGAAGACCCCGCCGACCTCCTTTTCGTCGGCGTCGCAGCAGGAGCCCCAGAAGCCCTCGGCGAGCTGGCCCGTGAGGCGATTGCCGCCACCGACGCAGAGGGCTACCGGTCCGTCCTTGGGGTTGATCCCGCCAACCGGCTCGTACGTCAGCTCGTGGCGCTCGCCGTAGCGGCGCACGGTCTCGGCCCATTCCTGCGCTTCCTGCTTAGCCCCCATCCCGCGATCCTAAGACGTGCCGGTGGAACGAGTCCTATATGGACACTTCTCCGCCGGCACGTCCCGGCAGGGGTAGGATGCGCTCCATGACTATCGCCCTCATCGTGATCGCCGCGATCATCGTTATCGCGGTCCTCTACTTCATCGCCAAGCGCAACTCGATTATCGCCGCGCGCAACCGCGTCGACGAGTCGTGGAGCGGGATCGACGTCCAGCTCAAACGCCGCCACGACCTCGTGCCCAACCTGGTCGAGACGGTCAAGGGCTACGCCGCGCACGAGAGCGAGACCTTCGAGAAAACCACCAAAGCGCGCGCCGAGGCGATGCAGGCCCAGAGCGTTGCGGAAACCGCCCAGGCAGAGCAGAAGCTGACCCAGGCGCTGGCCGACGTGAAAGCGGTCGCCGACAACTACCCGACCCTGCGCGCCACCGAGAACTTCCAGCAGCTGAGCCGCAACCTCTCTGAGCTGGAGGACGAAATCCAGGCGTCGCGGCGGATCTACAACTCCAACGTGCAGTCCTACAACACCGACATCGAACAGTTCCCAGGCTCGATCGTCGCCAACCAGGGCAACTTCACCGCACGCGAGTTCTTTGAGATCGAGGACAAAACCGAGCGCGAGCCGGTCTCGGTCAGCTTCGATAAATAGTTCGAGTCCCTAAGCTTTCAGGTATGACCGCGACCACGGAAACGACGCTCTGGATCTGCGAGAGCTGCGGGTTCATCTACGACCCGGCGATCGGCGACCCAGACGGAGGCATCCCGCCCGGAACGGCCTTCGAGGACATTCCCAAAGACTGGTTCTGCCCCGTCTGCGGGGCGCGCACCTCCGATTTCCGCCCAGTCGAGCCGGGCGAAGCTTAGGCCGACAGGACAGCCGCCGTGGCCTACGACTACGACTGGGTGGTAGTGGGCTCCGGGTTCGGGGGTTCGGTCTCCGCGCTGCGGCTGACCGAAAAGGGCTACAGCGTCGCCGTGCTGGAGTGCGGCAAGCGCTTCGAGGACGACGACTTCCCCAGCTCGACCGGGGACAGCCGCCGCTACTTCTGGGCGCCGCGGATGGGCATGAAGGGAATCTTCAGACTCAGCATCTTCAAGGACATCGCCGTGGTCAGCGGTTGCGGCGTCGGTGGCGGCAGCCTCGGCTACGCCAACACGCTCTATGTCCCCCCTTCGCCGTTCTTCGAAGATTCGCAGTGGGCTGACCTCGAGGACTGGGAGCAAACGCTCGCCCCCCACTACGAGACGGCGCAGCGCATGCTCGGGGTTGTCGTGCACGACAACGACGACCCCGCCGACCAGTTGCTGCGTGAGCTGGGCGAGGAGCTGGGCGTCGCCGATACCTATCGCAAGACCCCGATCGGCGTCTACCTCGACAACCCCGGACAGACCGTCCCCGATCCCTTCTTCGAAGGCGAGGGGCCTGAGCGAACCGGGTGCATGCAGTGCGGTCGCTGCATGGTTGGCTGCCCACACGGAGCCAAGAACACGCTGGTCAAGAACTACCTCTGGCTGGCCGAGCACCGCGGGGTCGAGATTCAGGCCGAGCGAACCGTCACCGACGTCCGCCCCCTCGGCGCCGCTGACGGCAGCGATGGCTACGCGATCAGCAGCGAGCGCTCCGGGCTGTTGCGCGGCCGCAAGCGGCGCACCGTGACGGCGCGCGGCGTCATCGTCGCCGCCGGACCGCTCGGCACCAACAAGCTGCTGCAGCGCTGCCGCCTGGGGGGCTCGCTGCCGCGAATCTCATCGCGCCTGGGCGAGCTGGTCCGCACCAACAGCGAGAGCATCCTCGGGGTCACGGTGCCGAAGGACTACCCCGCCGACCTGACCCGCCGGGTCGCGATCACCTCGAGCATCTACCCCGACCCCCACACCCACATCGAGACCGTCACCTACGGCCAGGCCGGCGACTCGATGAGCCTGCTCAACACGCTGCTGGTCGGCGACGGCACCCGGGTGACGCGGCCGCTGAAGCTGCTCGGGCAGATCGCCCGCCACCCGGTCAACTTCGCCAAGATCCTCTGGCCGCGGGGCAGCTCGCGCCGCACGATCATCCTCTTGGTGATGCAGACGCTCGACAACGCGATCGCGCTGCGGCCGAAGCTGAAGCGCAACGGCGAAGTGCGGCTGCAGACCGAACAGGACCCCGAGCGCCCCAACCCGACCTTCATTCCCGTTGCCAACAAGGCGGCCGAGTGGCTGGCGAAGCGCACCGGCGGGATCGCCACGAGCTCGGTCACGGAGGCGGCATTCAACATCCCCACCACCGCCCACATCCTCGGCGGCGCCGCGATCGGCCACGGTCCCGAGGACGGCGTCGTCGACTCGCGCCAGCGCGTCTTCGGCTACGAGAACCTGATGGTCTGCGACGGCGCCGCGATCCCGGCCAACGTTGGCGTCAACCCAAGCCTGACGATCACCGCTCTGGCCGAGCACGCGATGAGCCAGGTCCCGCCAAAGGAAGGGGCTGAGCCGCGCGACCTCCCCGAGGCCGCGCGACCGGCTGCAATCGTCTAAGCGACTAGCCAGCGTCGGCGAGGCGCTGCGCTACGTAGTCCCAGTTGACCACGTTCCAGAAAGCGTCGATGTATTCCGGGCGCTTGTTCTGGTACTTGAGGTAGTAGGCGTGCTCCCAGACGTCGCAGCCGAGCAGCGGCACGCTGCCGTCGGTGACCGGCGAATCCTGATTCGGGGTCGAGACGACTGCCAGGCCGGAGCTGTCCTTGACCAGCCAGGCCCAGCCGGAGCCGAAGCGGGCAATCCCAGCGTTTTTGAACTCCTCCTTGAAGGAGTCGAAGGAGCCGAAGGTCTCATCGATCCCACTCGCCAGCTCGCCGCTCGGCGCGCCGCCGCCATCGGGGCTGAGCATCTGCCAGAAGAGCGAGTGATTGAAATGGCCGCCGGCGTTGTTGCGGACTGGCCCCTGCTTGTCTCCGGGCAAGCTGGAGAGGTTGCGCAGAACGTCCTCGACCTCACGGTCGGCCCACTCGGTCCCCTCCAGAGCTGCGTTCGCTTTGTCCACGTAAGCCTGGTGATGCTTGTCGTGGTGGACCCGCATGGTCGCCTCATCGATGTGAGGCTCGAGCGCGTCGTAGTCGTAGGGAAGGTCGGGAACCGAGAAAGCCATTGAGAAGCTCCTTCTAATCGTTTTGGAAGTCCTCCAGGAGCCTAACCACGACGATCCGTTGCTGTATTTTGGACTTACGAAGCGCTGCACAGCCCGTTGAAGGCTCAAGGGTGGCGCCGGATCGGGGCACCGTCTCGGCGTTGAAGCGCGATGTCAGTTAATCGGCACACAGAGGAGAGCGACGAAGCCCCGGGGCCCGGGGCCGACGAGCAGCTGGCCGGCGACGGCGAGCTCTGGCGCCGGTTTGCCCGCGACCACGATCCGGCGACCCGCGAGGAGCTGGTGCGGCGCTACATGCCCTTCGCCAAACGACTCGCGCTGCGCTACCGGGGCGCCAGCGAGTCCTTCGATGACCTGCTCCAAGTTGCCAACCTGGGCCTCCTAAATGCGATCGACCGCTTCGACCCCGAGCGCGGCATCCCGTTTACCGCCTTCGCCTCCCCGACCATCCTCGGAGAGCTCAAACGCCATTTCCGCGACCGAGTCTGGACCGTTCGCGTGCCGCGCGGACTGCACGACCGAATGGCGGAAGTGGACAAAGCGATCACCGAGTTGACCAAAGCGCTGCAACGCTCGCCGTCGGTCGGCGAGATCGCAGAGCGGCTGGAGCTGGAGCAAACCGACGTGCTCGAAGTGCTCGAGGCGAATCACAACCGCCGGCCCCTCTCACTTGACCGGCCGGCGGGGTCAGACGATTCCGATGAGTCTTCGCCCGCCGAGTGGATCGGCGACGAGGACGAGGGGTTTGAGCTAGTCGAGGGAAGGATCGCCCTCGAGGCAGCGCTCCCTTATTTGGACGAGAGGGAGCGGCTGGTGCTGCGGCTGCGATTCGCCGAGGACATGACCCAGTCGCAGATCGCGGAGCAAATCGGCCACTCGCAGATGCACGTCTCACGAATCCTGCGCCGTGCGCTGACCCGCATCCGTGAGCAGATCAGGGAGCAGCGGCAAAGCGAATGATCAGGTACTCGCCGTCGTCGGACTCCTCGACGGTGAGTTCGTCCGCCAGCGACTCCAACGAGCCACCCACGGCGGGGAGCTCCAGCTCCTCACGGATGCGGGTCGCGCCACCGGCTTGCATCGGGCCCAGACGCAGATCGATCCCGTCCGGCCTCTCATCGAGCCCCAGCTGAACGCGACCGTCGGCGAAGTGCGAAGGCGCGGCGACGGCGATCGCGTCAGTGACCAGCACCGCGTCGGAGACGCGGTCGACCGAAAGGTCGCGCCGGGCAGCCAACGCTCCGACGACCCGGGCCAGCACCGGTGCAAGCAGCTCGCCGCGGTGTACGACCATCTCCGTACGACCGGCTGGAAAGGGCTTGATCTCAATCGGCTCCCCACTACCGTTGGCGCCGCCACCCCGCAGGGGCACTCGCATTGAGACCTCAGTCCCGCGATCGAGACCACCGGAGATCGAGAAGCTGCTGGACAGGGCCGCAATAAGCGAAAGCCCCAGCCGCAGGCTGTCTCGCTCCGCGTCCGCCTGCGGCCTGATCCCGGCGCCTTCGTCGCGCACGATCACGGTCAGCGCATCGGAGTCGGACATCGCCTCCACGCTGAGCGGGCCCCCCTGTCCCTGATAGGCGTGGACGACGACGTTCATGCAAGCCTCGGTGACGACCGTCTTCAGATCGGCAAGGCCAGGTTCGTCCATACCTACCTGCTCTGCCAAACCGGCCAAGGCGTGGCGGATCAGAGCTACGTTCTCGGATTTGGCGGGCAAAATCATCTGCAGCCCCCTGGGCTGGTCTTTGATCGCCGAAGTGTTTGAGCTGAACCGCATCCTTACCGCCGAGGGACATGCTCCTCCGCGGAAACGAGCATAGTCGTCGGCCTTTAAGACTCCTCTCCTACCCCCGCCGTTGCGGCGGCAAACTAGGCACCCCACTGATGTAGGATCGGCTCGTGAAGCCGGTTCCCTTCGAAGTGCAGAGTGAGGAGCTCGAGGGCGGGATTCGCGCGTTCACCGTGCGCGGCGAGCTCGACATGAATACGGTGCCCGAGCTCGAGAAGAGCCTGGCGGAGCCGCTTTCGGACCCCACCGCCTCGATCATGCTCGATCTCTCGGAGTGCGAGTTCATCGACTCGACCGGGATCGCACTGATCGTACGAGCGTGGCAGCGACTTGATCGCAATGGGGGCGAGGGCGAAGGCAGGCTGGTGCTCTGCTGCATCAACCACCAGGTGCGGCGACTGCTCAAGATCACCGGCGTCGAAAGCTCGATCTCTATGCATGAGCAACGTGACGCTGCCCTCGCCGAGCTGAAGGGCTGACTTCCACCCAAAGCGCCGCCGCGCCGCGCGGGGCGAGCGACTGGGGTCAGCTCGAAGTCGACTGTGGGTCGCCGGCGGCAAAACGGACGCCGGCCTGCTCAGGATCCGGAAAGACCTCTCCGCGTACAAAACGGTCGCCGCGGACCTCCCAAATCCAGGCCACGGGCAGGTCGCGTATGCCCAGCTCACGGCTGCGGGCGTAAACGCGGCCGCGGACCAACAGCGAATTTCCACGCCGCCGCAACTCGCC
>DATNGU010000373.1:0-2902 GCA_035605775.1 Solirubrobacterales bacterium
GGCCGTCGACGCCCTCGTCAGGAAGAAGCTCGTCACCAGGCTGGAGGATCCCGACGACCGCCGTGTGCGCCGCGTTGCAATCACCGCCAAGGGCAAGCACCTGGTTGACACCCTGCTCGTCGTCCGCCAGGCCGGGATGGAGGCGTTTGCGGCGAGTCTCAGCGCGGCGCAGCGTCGCAAGCTCGACGCCGCGATCGACTCGCTGATGGACCGCGAGGACATCGCCAAGACCTATGAACACCTGAAGGGAGTTGGAGCCTCTTGACCCGCTACCGCCACCTGATTACCGACGACAACCGCAAGTGGTGGACGTTGGGCGCGATGTGCTTCGCGCTGTTCATGATCATGCTCGACAACACGGTCGTGAACGTGGCGCTGCCCTCGATCCAGCGCGATCTCGGCGCCTCGATCTCTGGCCTCGAGTGGACGATCAACGGCTACACGCTCTCCTTTGCCGTGCTGCTGGCGACCGGCGGGCGGTTGGGTGACATCTTCGGCCGCCGCCGCATGTTTGTCCTCGGCGTCATCATCTTTGCCCTCTCCTCGGCAACCGCCGGCCTTGCGCTCACCTCCACCGACCTGGTCGTTAGCCGCGTCGTGCAGGGCGTCGGCGCGGCGCTGATGATGCCGGCCACGCTCTCGATCATCACCGACGCCTTCCCCGCTCACGAGCGCGGCAAGGCGATGGGGATGTGGGCAGGGGTCTCGGCGCTGGCGCTGGCGGTTGGTCCGGTGCTCGGCGGCTTCCTAACTGAGCACGTCAGCTGGCGGGCAATCTTCTACCTCAACATCCCAGTGGCGATCGGCGCCGTGGTCGCGGCTCTGTTCGCGGTGCGCGAGTCGCGCGACAACACGGTAGGCCGCGAGGTCGACTACCTCGGCGTGGTGACGCTCACGGGCGCCCTCACGGCGTTGGTGCTGGCCCTGGTCGAGGGCAACGAATGGGGATGGGGCTCGACCGGGATCGTCGGCTTGCTGATCGGCGCCGCGCTCGGGCTGGCCGCCTTCGTCTTCGTCGAGCTGCGGGTGAAGGTGCCGATGGTCGAATTCCGCTTCTTCTCCGATCGCAACTTCCTCGGTGCGGTCATCGTCGCCCTGATCGTCTCCTTCGCGATGCTCGGCGTCTTCTTCTTCCTCGCCCTCTACATGCAGAACATCCTCCATTACTCGCCGCTTGAGGCGGGGGTGCGATTCCTGCCTTCGACCCTGATGATCGTCGGCGTGGCGCCGGTCGCCGGACGGCTGTCGGATCGCTTCGGGCCGCGCTGGTTGATCGCTGCCGGGCTGATGATCGTCGCCGCCTCGCTCTACAGCTTCAGCGGCATCGCGGTCGACTCCGGTTACCTTGACCTGCTGCCCGGCTTCATGTTGCTCGGTATCGGCATCGCATTGACGATGTCGCCGATGACCAGCGCCGCGATGAACGCGGTCGCGGTCGAGAAGGCCGGGATTGCCTCCGGCGTCCTCTCGATGTTCCGCATGGTCGGCGGCAGCCTCGGCGTCGCCGTCACCGGGGCGATCTTCCAGGGCTCGGTCGGCGGCAGCTTTGAGACCGCCAGCCCGCAGGATTTCGTCGACGCGCTCGGCAATGCGATGTCGATCTGCGCGCTGGTGGCCTTGGCAGGCGCCGTGATCGGCGCCACGGCGATCCGGGCAAAGGGCAAAGGCATCAGCACCGAGGCCTCGGAGGCCGTTGTCAACCCGGGCGGTTCAGAGCTGGCGGCGCGGGAGGCAGTCGAGTCGGTCGGCTGAGCGGCTGGCGACTTGCTCGGCTATAGCCCGAATAAGTCGCCAGTGGGTGGCCATGCGTCTGGGACCCCCAGGTCGAGGCGGGGCAGCGCCTCGACCCTGACTTCGCCCAGATCGGCGATCGTCTCGCGGTTCGATCTCTCGATCTGGCTTGGCTCCTCCGGCCAGGGGGTGAGGACGACCGCGGCAACTTCGAGTCCGGCAGCCCGCGCGGCCTCGATCGTCAGCAGCGTGTGGTTGATCGTGCCGAGACCCGGTGGGGCAGCGATGACAAGCGGCAGCCCGAGGTCCACCGCGAGGTCACGGACCAGGTAGCGGCGTGAGAGCGGCACCAGCAGGCCGCCGACGCCCTCGCAGACGAGCGCATCCGCCATTGCGGCAGCGTCCCTGGCGGCGTCGAGCAGCCTGTCCGGATTGACCTCCTCCCCGGCCAGGTCCGCCGCCAGGTGCGGCGACATCGGCGGCCCGTAGCGGTAGGGAGCCACCTCCTCATCGCTCTGCGCGGATCCCGCGGCGCGACGCAGCAGCTCGTGATCGGCCTCCCCGCTCTGCTCGAGGCCGGTGACGGCGGGCTTGAAGACGGCGACGCGTTTGCCGCTCGAGACGAGGGCGTGGGCGAGCGCGGCAGCCACCACCGTCTTACCCACCTCGGTCCCCGTTCCCGTGACGAAAACCCCAGACGTGCCGTCACCTGGGGGCCGCATCGGGTGCCTAAGTGACGGCACGTCGGCGTCAGGCGGCCAGCAGGGTCGATCTGGCGATGCCGAGCCCCCGCGCGGCCTCGCCGGTCTGCTTAGCCGCCTCGCGTAGCTCCTCCTCGCTGTGCGTGGCCATCACGCTGAAGCGCAGCCGCGAGGAGCCAGCAGGAACGGTGGGAGGGCGGATCCCTTGTGCGAACACCCCGCGCTCCAGCAGCCGTTCGCACAGCTCCATCGTTGGTACCGCGTCGCCGACGTCGAGCGGCACAATCTGGGTTTCAGAGCCCCCCACTGCGAGCCCCTCGGCAATCAGGGCCCCGCGTAGCGTCGCCGCGTTGGCGCGCAGCTGCCCAACTCGCTCGGGCTGCGCCTCGAGCAGCTCCAGCGCCGCCAGCGCCGCGCCGAGGGCGGGGGGCGGCGGCGCGGTGGAAAAGATGAAGGGGCGGGCGGTGTTG
>DATNGU010000374.1:0-13684 GCA_035605775.1 Solirubrobacterales bacterium
GTGGCTCGGTTGCCGGCGGCTGTGGCTCTAGGCGAGGGAGTTGAAGGTCACGGCGCAGGTCGAGGATGTCGCGAGCCCGCAACCCATCCGATCGGATCTCCCGGACGACCATCGCGAGCCCGGCGATCTCCGTAAGGCCGCCAGCGACGGAGAAGCAGATGGCTAGCGTCTGGATGCACATTTCGAGATCGTCGGCCCGAGTGCGGACGGCAAATATGCACCGAACCTGCGGATCCAATCGAGCGCAGCCCGTTTTCGTCCGCCCGCTTTGAGAAATTCCCGGTGGTGCGGAAAAGGGTGAAAGGCGGTAGCTGATTCCCGGGCTCTTCCTGCGCCTCCTCTTCCCGTTTTGGATCGGTGGGCTCCCCGCCGCGGCTACTGGGGTCGCGTTCGTGATCGGCGCGATAGTCGGCGCCGGCTCGGGCGCCTACGAAACGGCCTTTTACGAAGCCACGGCTCAGATCATCCCCGTCCTCCTGCTCGTGCTCGCGGTCGAGGCCCGCTTCTTCAGGATCGATCTGGTGCCGTTCAAGCAGCTGCGCGCGTCGTTCGAAACCGAAGTGAAGGACGCTCTCGGCGATGACCCTTCGCCAGGCGACGTGGTTCGCGCCGCGTTCGAGCTCCCCAATGGGCAGTCCTTCGCCTACGTCCAACAGCGACTCTTGATGGCGCTGGCGCTGGCGACGCTTGTCGCCGGTGAGGTGGCCTCGGTCCTCATCCTCGGCAAGCCTGGCCTGACGTCGAACGGCCTGCAAGGCTTAGTGCTGGGCGCCACGTTCGCCGGGCTGGGGGCGGTGACGGTTGCGGCGCTGACCGGCCCGATGCCCGTCGCCAACCAGCCGTCGCAGGGCGCCGACGCCACCGGCAAGGACGAGGACGCTTCCGGCTCCGATGGTTAAGGACCCTGGCTGGCGTGCTACGCCTGCCGACGATGGCTAAGGGAGAATCCTCGCACCGTGTCTTTGCCCCTACGCGGCGTACCGTCGCGAGGCGGCAAAGGTGAACCGGACAATTCCTATTGTCCAGCTCGTGTTGCGCGAGTCAGACGCCGTCGCGTCGTAAGAGAGGAGCGGCCAGGGTGAAGATCGAGAGGCTGAACGTCGGATGGATGACCGCCCCGGCGGCCCTCTGGCGCCAAGGCGACGACCCGGAGACCCCCATGCGCGTTCCGGTCCCCGCCTACCTCCTCGAGACGGACACCGAGCGGATCCTGATTGACACGGGTCTCCACCCCGGTGCGTGCGCCGACGCAGCGACGTTCTACGGTCGCCCGGAGGTAATGAGCCTCTTCTCGTTCGAGCTCGACCAGTCCGTGGACAAGCAGGTCGACCCTACGACGATCACCAAGATCGTCCTCACGCATCTGCACTACGACCACGCCGGCGGCCTCTCGCTCCTGCCCTCGAGCATCCCGATCGTCGTCCAGCGCCGCGAGTGGGAAGCCGGCAGCGACCCCGGCGCCGTCGACCGGAACTTCTTTTTCCCGCGTGACTACGTCGACGACGAGCGCGAAGTGGTCCTCGTCGACGGCGATCACGACCTCCTGGGAGACGGCTCGGTCGAGCTGCTGTTCACGCCCGGACACACCCCGGGCCATCAGTCCGTTCGCATCGGCGATTTCATCGTCGGCGCCGACGTCGCTCACTACGCGTCCGGGTTGGACGACTACCGGTTCCCCGCCTTCGCCGACGATCACGCCGAGCAGCGCCGCTCCGCCGAACACCTCCGCGCACTGCGGGACGGCGGCGCCCGCGTCACCCCCGGCCACGACCCCGACCACCTTCGCCCGGGCTCTGTCAGCTAGCCGTCGGCGGACCGGCTAGTTTCGACTCAGGCGATCGCGGGCAAGGTTGGTGCATGGCGGATCTCGTGCTTGGACCGTTGCTCCGCTACGTCGGGGAAACCGAGGCGACTATCTGGGTGGAGACCGACGCCCCTTGCGAGGTCGAGGTGCTCGGGCATCGGGAGCCGACGTTCACGGTTGAAGAGCGGTTCTACGCGCTGGTCCGCCTAGAGGACCTCGAGCCGGGGAGCTTCAACGAGTACGAGGTGAGGCTCGACGGAGAGCGACGTTGGCCGCTAGGCGACTCGGACCTGCCCCCGAGCGCGATCCGGACCCTCGGCCGCGAGCGCCCGCTCGACATCTGTTTCGGCTCCTGCCGGGTGGCCCTGCCGCACACCGAGCCTTACGTCCACAGCAAGGACCGCCATGAAGACGGCCGGGAGTACGACGCGCTTCGCGTGCTGGCGGTGGAAATGGTGCGCACCGAGCGCGACAAGTGGCCCGAGCTGCTTTTCCTGCTGGGCGATCAGGTCTACGTCGACGAGGGTTCGCCGCGCACGCGCGAGCGCATCCGGAAGCGGCGGGGGACCGGGTCGGCTCCCGGCGAGGAGGTCACCGACTTCGAGGAGTACACCTGGCTCTACGAAGAGTCCTGGAGCGACCCGCTGATCCGCTGGCTGCTCTCAACCGTCTCCGTCTCGATGCTCTGGGACGACCACGACATGAGTGATGACTGGAACATCTCCCGATCCTGGGTCGAGGAGATGGAACGGACCTCGTGGTGGCATCGCCGGGCGGCTGCCGGCATCATGAGCTACTGGATCTACCAGCACCTGGGCAATCTCTCACCCAGGGAGCTCGACGCCGACGATCTCTACCGGCGGGTTCGCGGCAGCGGGCGTGCAACCACTGTCCTGCGCGAGTTCGCCGCCGAGATCGACTCAACCGGCTCCGGGACCCGTTGGAGCTTCTGCCGCGACCTCGGTGACACCCGGGCGATCTTCATGGATTCGCGGGCGGGCCGGGTGCTGCGCGAGGACCGCCGCTCGATCTTCGACGACGACGAGTGGGACTGGCTCGTCGAGCACGCGAGCGGCGACTTCGACCACCTGCTGATCGCGACCACCGTCCCCTTTCTGCTCTCGCCGGGCTTTCACCATCTCGAGGCCTGGAACGAGCGCGTCTGCGATGGAGCCTGGGGTGGTGTCGCGGCCCGGGCCGGTGAGAAGCTCCGGCGCGCGGTCGACTTCGATCACTGGGCCTCGTTCGCGATGTCCTTTCAGCGGTTGCGCACTTTGCTCGAAGAGGTTGGTTCGGGGAAACGCGGCGAAGCTCCGGCGACGATCGTGGTTCTCTCCGGCGACGTGCACCACGCCTACCTGGCTGAGATGGGGTTCAAGCCCGAGGCGGGGGTGACCAGCGCCGTCTACCAGGCCGTCTGCTCGCCTTACCGCAATCCGCTCGACACCCGTGAGCGGCTCGCGATCAAAGCCGGCTTCTCGCGCCCGTTCACGGCGGCGATGCGCGCCCTCAGTCGCTCCGCGGACGCCGCCGACCCCGGCTTGCGCTGGCGCCTTGCCGAGGGGCCCTATTTCGACAATCAGGTCGCGACCCTGCGCATCGACGGTCGCGACGCGCTGCTGCAGCTGGACAAAACGGTTCCCGGCGAGGAGGAAGAGCGCCGACTGGACTGCGTGTTCGAACGCCGTTTGGTCTGAGCCGGGGGCGACCTGCGCCGTCCCCGGCTACCTCTCTGCAGCGGGCGTCCAACGCCTAATAAGGGGCGTCGACCGCCTTGGCCCAGTCTTCGTCGACGTGGAGCTGACCCTTCGCGTCCGTGTCGACGATTACTACCGTCGCGGGTTCGCGGTTGCCATTGCGGGGGTCGATCGTGACCGATCCGGTCCAGCCCTTCCAGCCTCTGACACCATTGAGGGCGCCGCTGAGCTTCTTGGCGGCGGTGCCGCCCGCCGTCTCGACGCCGTTGGCGAGGAAGTTCAGCGAGTCGTAGGTGTAAGGGCTCCACGTGCCGGGCGCCTGGTCGAACTCGTCGCGGTAATCGGCCACCTTGGTGGAGGTGCCGGCGAAGTCCTCGGGCGCCGGGACGCCGACTACCGGGCAGGCCCGGGCGGCCACCACGCCGGCGGTTTCGACAAAGCCGGTGTCATAGGAGGCGTAGTCGGCGATGCACTGCGACTCGACCTTGCCCTGCTGCATCTCCTTGGCGATCAGGCCACCCTCGGGGAAGTAGACGGCGGCGTAGATGACGTCCGGCTTGCCCGCCGCGAGCTTGTCGACCACCTCGGCGTAGCTCTTCTTGCCGGGCTGCACCTGCTCGTAAGCGGTCACGGTGACGCCGACTGCCTCCAGCGAGCCTTTCAGCTTCTTAGACACGGAGACGGTGTAGTTCTGGGTCGGGTCGTAGGCGATCGCGACCGTCTTGGCGCCGAGCCACTGGGTCAGGGCCTGCGAGGCGACAGGGGCGATCTGGTAGGTCATCGGCTGCAAGGTGAAGCCGAGGCCGTTGGTCGAAGCATCCGAGGTGAGGCGGATCGGGACCAGGCCGGCTTTGATGTAGAGCGGCAGGGTCTCGATGCCGACGCCGGAGTTGTAGGGACCGACGATGCCGTCGAGGCCGTCGGCGATGGCGGACTTCGCCGCCTTGACTCCCGTTGCGGGGTCGGCGGCGTCGTCGATCGGAACGATCTCGACCTGCTTGCCGAGGATCCCACCGTCATCGTTGAGCTTCACCGCGGCCAGTTCTGCCCCCTTCAGCATCCCCTCGCCGAGAACCGACTGTTCGCCGGAGAGGGGCGCCTCGAGGCCGACCCGCAACGTGTTCGAGTCATCGTCGTCGGAGCTGGAGCCTCCGCAGCCCGCTGCGATGAGGGCGAGGGTGGCGAAAATGAGCGTTGATGCGAGCCGGGTCTTGTGTGGCAAGGTGGCTATTCCTTTCGGAGAGCGGTGCGCTGCGTGGCGTCTGGATCGACGCATGGGCGTACGGCAGCGGTATCTTCGCGCACTGACCGTCCAGCGTCAGTCCTGGTACAACAATTGGATGGGTGCGAGACCGGATAGCTACGGGGTTAAGGGAGGCTGGCGATGCAAAGTTGGGATCTGAAGGCGGTCGAAGCGGAGCCACACCAACCGCAGATTCTCGCCTCGGCTGACGATGCGCGGACGATCGTGCTGCGTCTTCCGGCGGGGGAGGAGCTGCAGGAGCACGAGGTGCACGAGCGCGCGCGGGTTGTCGTCATCGACGGCGAGGTCGACGTCACCACGCCCGGCGGGGAGAGCACGCCGGCGAGCGCCGGCCACCTCTTCGAGTTCGATCCTGGCGAGCGCCACACGGTCGCGGCGCGGTCCGACGCCCGCCTGCTGCTGATCCTCACCCCGTGGCCTGGCGATGGCCATCCGGGGGCGATGACGCTCGAGCAGAAGGCCAATGCGCGCCAGCGCGCCGCCTCGCACGAAAGTGACTCCTGAGACATTGGAGGCCGCGGCCCACGCTCAGTAGACCAAGTCGGGGTCCGGTCGTGCGCCGCCGGTAAGGTCTGGGCGTGGAAGCGGCTAGCTGCTTCGAGGCACACGAGGTCGACCTGCACGGCCACCGCGCGGTCTACCGTGTCGCCGGTAGCGGTCCGACCGTGGTTCTGATCCACGGCATGATCAACTCCTCGCGCCATTGGGAAGCGGTGGCGGAGAGGCTCGCTGGCTCCTACCGGGTGGTCGCCCCCGACCTGATCGGCCACGGCGATTCGGCGACGCCGCGGGGCGATTACTCCCTTGGCGCTCACGCTGCCTGTATCCGCGATCTCTTAACGACGATCGGGGCGGAGCGGGCGACGATCGTCGGCCACTCGCTTGGCGGCGGGGTGGCGATGCAGTTCTTCTACCAGTTCCCGCAGCGCACCGAGCGGCTGGTTCTGATCTCCAGCGGCGGCCTCGGGCGCGACGTCAGTCCGCTCCTACGGGGTGCGGCTTTGCCAGGTGTCTCACCACTGCTGAGGCTGGCGGCCCAACGGCAGCTCGTCGACATGATCGACGGCGCCGGTGGGCGGCTGCGCGCCCGCGGCAGCTCGAAGGGCATCTACCTGGAAGCGGTCGCGCGAGCCCTGCGGCCCCTGCAGGAGCCTGGCTCGCGGCGGGCGTTCCTGCAGACGCTGCGCTCGGTTATCGACGTCCACGGCCAGCATGTCAGCGCCCGCGATCGTCTCTACCTGCTCGGCGACATGGCGACTTTGATCGTCTGGGGAGAGCGCGACCGCACGATCCCGATGCGGCACGGCCGCGAAGCGCACGAAGCGATTCCACGCTGCCGCTTCGAGACGCTGCCACGCGCCGCCCACTTTCCGCATCTAGAAGACCCCGCCGGCCTCGCCGCGGTGCTCGGCGACTTCCTCGCGACTACGGCGCCGGTGCGCATCGACGATTCCGAATGGGCCGCGGTGATCACCCAGCAGGCCAAGAGCCGGCTGCGCGCTGTGGCCTGAGGACTGGCGTGGCGGCGAAGGAAAGCGCCGGGATCCTGCTCTTCCGGCGACCCGCCAAAGGCTTCGACGTACTCCTTGTCCACCCCGGCGGACCGTTCTGGGCGAAGAAGGACCTCGGCGCCTGGTCGATCCCCAAGGGAGAACCGGATGAAGGGGAGGATCTGCGGCGATGCGCGCTGCGCGAGCTGGGGGAGGAGCTGGGTAGTGCCGCCCCGGTGCTTCCCCCGACCGACCTGATTGAGCTGGGCTCGATCAGGCAGAAAGGGGGCAAGGTCGTCCATGCCTGGGGCGCTGAGGGAGCGTTCGACCCGGCCACGCTGAGCAGCAATACGTTCGCGCTCGAGTGGCCGCCGCGCTCTGGCGCGACGCGCGAGTTCCCGGAGGTGGATCGGGCCGATTGGTTCGACCTGACTGAGGCTCGCCGCAGGATCCTCAAGGCGCAGATTGCCTTCATCGATCGCTTGCAGGAGCAGCTCGAGGGCGGTCTCATCTGATCTCGTCCGGAGGGAAGGGCGGAACGAGAATCGTCCTGAGTGTCGCCGGCCTGACCGTATACTCGCCCGATGACGGACGGTCCCGATCCGCAAGCTACCCCGCACGGCGAGGGGCCTTCGGGGAAGCCGCTTCCGCTCTCGGTGCGGCTGCTCGGCGCCGGTGTGCGCGGGGCGCGCTCCGTCGGCAAGGCAACCGGGGTCGAGCGGGCGGTCCAGTCCGCCGCCGAGGAGGCGATGGTCGCCGCGGTGGAAAGCGAGGCCGTGGAGCGCGCGCTGGTGCGGGTGCTGCAGGGGCCGCTGGTCGAGGACACGGTCAACAGCGCGCTCGAAAGTGAGGCGGTGAAGCGAGCCCTAATCGAGGCACTCGACAGTGAGATGGTCGACGAGGTGTGGCGGCGTTTGCTCGCCAGCGAGGAGGCGCAGCGCCTGGTCGAGCGAATCGCCGAGGCACCCGAGCTGCGCGCCGCGATCAGCGCTCAGAGCGTCGGCTTCATCGAGGACGTCGGCCACACGATCGGTGACGCGACCCGGCGTGCGGATGGCGTGGTGGAGAGGGTCGCCCGCAAAGCGCTATTTCGCCGCCCCCGCACCGAGCCGACCGAACGCGCGGGTGCGCTGACCAGGGGCCTTGCCTTTGGGCTCGACTTGTTGATCGTCAACCTCGCCTTCTCCGGGCTGGCCGCGATCGTGGCGCTGATCGGATCCTTCTTCTCCGGAACCGGCGATGGCCTTTCGGGCTTCGCCCTGGCGCTCGGCAGCGCCACTTGGATTGCCCTCGGGTCCCTCTACTTGGTCGCCTTCTGGTCACTGGCGGGGCAGACCCCGGGGATGCGCTTCTTCGGCATCAGGCTCGGCGTGGCGGGGCGCGGCCTGTCGCCGCGAAAATCGTCGAAGCGGCTGTTCGGGCTCTTCCTCGCCGCGATTCCCTTTGGACTTGGCTTCCTCGGGATCCTCTTCGACCAGCGTCGCCGCGGTTGGCAGGATCGGCTCGCGGGCGTCGACGTCCTCTACGAGAGTCGCGAGCCGACGGTGGCTCCTTGGTCAACTCTAGATGTCACGGAACCGCTTGCCGCCGGACAGCCCGAGACGACGAAGGCCCCGGGAGCCCGGGGCCTTCGTCCACAGCAGGTGTCGGGTTCGCCGCTGCGCGGCTGAACGTGGCTCAGGGAACTGGGTTGCCCTCCGGGCCCTCGGCCAGCTTGTAGACGATGATGATCGAGAGGGCGAAGATCGCCAGTGACCAGAACGGGTAGGCCGGAATCGACATCAGCGCGCCGATCGCATTGAGCGAGGCGATGAAGATGCCGAACCAGCGACCGAATTCGCCTCCCGAGAAGAGCGAGAACGCCGCCACCAGCTCGAGCACGCCGAGGATCATGAGAATCCATCCCCACGTGTGAAGGCCGCTGACGATGAAGGTCACGTTTTCGCTGAAGAACTTCGAGTCGCCGATCGCGGCGATGCCGTAGACGATGTTCAGGATGCCGGCGATTAGGAGCAGCACGCCGGCGAATACCCACCAGCCGCTGATCAAGCTTTCATCATTCATGCGTAACCCTTTCGGTAAAGGAGGAGAGACAGAGGGATGCAGGAGCAGTTTCGGCTCTAGGCATGTGTTTCCTGCTACAAAATGACCGTCTGGCCAATCTGCGTGCAGAAGTCATCCATTTGGCACTCTGGCGCCGATGAACCGGGCTATGGGACCTTTCGCCCGACGACTACTGGCTGCGATGACGGCATGCGCGGCGCTACTGCCCGCCACCGCAGGGGCCGCGGCGCCCGTCGTGCACGAATTGAAGGCATCGTCTTTCGCTTCGGCCCAGCCCTCGCGCGTCCCCGGGCGGCCCCCGGCGTCCCGCTTCCGGCACGACCCGTTCGCCGGCGCCAGCAGCATCCGTGTCCTCAATGCCTCCGACGACGGCATCCGGACCAACGGCAAGATCCTTGGGATCGACCCCGCCGCCGGTGCCTACTCGTGCTCGGGCACGGCGCTCAACGCGCCGAGCCGGTCGATCGTGCTCACCGCCGGGCATTGCGTGGTCGAGGCGGGCAGTGAGGGAGGGCGGCTCGCCTTCGTCCCCGCTTACGATCACGGCTCGCGCCCGTTCGGGACCTTTGACGTGACGTCGGTTTACGTGATGCCGCAATGGCGTCGTAGCGAAAACCCCGACTTCGATATCGCGGCGCTGCGGGTCAAGCCAAACAATCTGGGAGCGCTCACCGACGTGGTCGGCAGCCGTGGCTACGCGACCTCGCGCTCGCGGCTGGCCGCATTCCAGATTTTCGGTTACCCAGCGGCGTGGGCGGGCGGCGAGGAACTGCGCAGCTGCCGCGCTCACGGCCTCGGGCTTGACCCCCTCACCGGTCGCTTCAGCGGGCCGCCGACCATGCCGGCTTCCTGCAACATGGCGGCGGGCGCCAGCGGCGGCGCCTGGCTGTTCGAAGGCCAGCTCGTCAACGGCGTCACCAGCTACAGCTACCAGGGCCGCCCGACCCAGCTGTTCACGCCCTACTTCGGCCCCGAGATAGCGAGCTTCCTGCGGCAACTGCCATGATCGTTCGGTGAGCGTCGATGCGGTGAGACCGCCGGAGGAGAGCCTGCAGGGGCTGCCCGACTTTCCTTTCGAGTCGAGCTACCGCGAGATCGACGGACTTCGCCTCGCCTTTCTGGACGAGGGAGAGGGGAGGCCGGTCGTCTTCTTCCACGGCGAGCCGACCTGGTCGTTCCTCTGGCGCAAGGTGATCCCGCCGGTGCGCGACGCTGGCTTTCGCTGCATCGCCCCCGATTACGCCGGCTTTGGCCGCTCCGACAAGCCGACCGACCTCGCCTGGTACAGCTACGACCGCCACGTCGAGCTGATGTCGGCGCTGCTCGAGGAGCTCGACGTGCGCGACGCCACCGCGGTCGTCCACGACTGGGGCGGCCCGATCGGGCTGCGGCTCGCGGTCGAGCACCCGGACCGCTTTTCGCGCCTGGTGATCATGGAGACCGGCCCCTTCACCGGCCACCAGCAAATGAGCGAGGCCTGGCTCAAATTCCGCGACTTCGTCCGCGACAACGCCGACATCCCGATCGGGATGCTGGTCCGAGGCGGGTGTAAGAACGATCCCGGGGACGAGGTGATCGCCGCCTACGAGGCGCCTTACCCGAGCCCGGAGTCGAAAGCCGGGGCTCGTGCTTTCCCACTGATCCTGCCGACCGAGCCCGACGCGCCAGGCGCGGCCGAGGGTAAACGGGTGGCGGATGCGCTGCGCGTCGACGAGCGCCCGGCGCTGGTCCTCTGGGCGGACTCCGACCCGATCCTTCCCTTCTCGGTGGGCGAGCGGGTCTCCTCGCAGCTGAACTTTCCGGCGCCACGGGCGATCGAGAATGCCGGGCACTTTCTGCAGGAGGACGCCGGCGAGGAGATCGGCCGGGTCATCGCCGACTGGCTCTAGGCGAGAGTCGCAGCCAGCAGGGCGACCGCGGCGCGCAGTTCGTCGCGCGGGCGCTCCAGCAGTAGGCGGGAGCGGCGCGGCGGGTCGTCGCCCTCGACCCAGGTGACCGTTCCGGGCCAGTACGGGCCGGGGGGCGTGCCCGGGTGGTGGAAGGCGGAGGCGAAGACCCAACTACCGGTGTTGTGGAGGCGTCCGCCGTTGGGGAGCGTCCATTCGGCCTCGCCCTCCCAGGGACCACCCCGATGGGTGTGACCGGTGAGCATGTGGCTAGCCCGGATGTCCAGATGCTCGGCCAGCTCGGCTGCGGCGGCGATGCCGCTTGCGGAGATGGATTGGGATGAAAGGCTGGGGTTGAATTCGGCGCGAAGGAGGCGGTTTAGGCCCCAGATGCTGGCGGGCACCGCGGCGCGGAGTGCGGCGCGGCGAGCGCGGCCACGGTTTCCGTTGCTCCCGATGGCAGATCGCCAAACGCGTTCGGACGGGCGGGCGGCACGGCGGGCGACACCGCCTTGGGCGAGGCCGTAGGTGAGTCCGTAGACAGGACGGAGGATGCGCTCATAGTCGGCCGGCTGGGTTCGCTCGGGGAGTGGCTTGAGCAGGCGCATCGCCGCGGCGGCGGCGATGCACTCGAGTCGGGGCAGCGTCATGTGGCAGTCCATGTAGTGGCCGTGGGTGGCGTAGACGTCGTCGCGCAGCCAGATCCCCGGGTAGGCGATCTGCAGCTCGGCGTCGCCCAGCCAGGCCGCGATGCGCGTCGCGACGTCGCCGGCCGGCTCAGCGTGCTGCTCGAGGTCGAGGGGCTTGCCTTCCAAGGCCAGTCGCTCCAGCAGGGGCTCGGCGAGTCGGTGGTCGTGGTTGCCGGGAACGAGCACTACGGGGCGGCCGGCCATCGATTCGCCCAACTCCTCGAAGAAGGTTTTGGCACTTTTTAGAGCGATGGCGAGTGGCAGTTCGCGCAGCTCCAGAACGTCGCCGAGTAGTACCAGCCGCTCCGCCCCGACCAGCTCTTCGAGCAGCGTGCGTCGGATTGCGGCGTCGCGCAGGAGGTCCTCGCCGAAGGCGCTGCCCAGGTGCAGGTCGGAGACGATCGCGGTGCGCACTGCGATCAGCCTAGATGAGGAACCGCGTATACGATGCGGCTCGATGCTGATGCGAAGCCTCCTCGACGTGCTCGTCGCGTCGCCCCTTGTGCCGAGGAAAGTGCGCAGGGCACTCCTGCGTATGAGTGGGGTGAGTATTGACACCAGTGCGGTAATGCCGAGGTGTCATTTCGGGGGACCCGACATAAGCATCGGCAAGAGGTCGTTCGTCAACCGCGGGTGTGTGTTCGACAATTCCGGGTCGATAGAGATCGGCGAGCGGGTGATGGTTGGTATGGAGGTGATGTTCGCGACCTCGACCCACGTCCTGGGCTCCTCGGAGCAGCGGGCGCTCGAGGTCACCTCGGCGCCGATCGTGGTTGGCGACGGGTGCTGGATCGGCAGTCGCGCGACGGTCTTGTCGGGGGTGACGATCGGAGAGGGTTGCGTCGTCGGGGCCGGATCTCTCGTGCGCGAGGACTGCGAGCCGAACAGCCTCTACGCCGGTGTGCCGGCGAGGCGAATTAAGGCCCTGGACTGAACGCTTTGCGGCGATCCGCCGTGGGCCCTTGGCTAAGATCGATCGGGTGAGTGGCCTCAGCGACGAGCGACTCGCTCCCGTCAACGGGATCGAGCTTGCCTACCAAGAGATCGGTGAAGAGGACGGCGAGCCGCTGCTTCTGATCATGGGGCTGGCGACCCAGATGCTCGCCTGGGATGAGGGCTTCTGCGAGCTTTTGGCCGAGCGCGGGTTCCGGGTCGTCCGCTTCGACAATCGCGACATCGGCCACTCGACCAAGGTCGACTCCGCCGGGCTGCCCAAGCGCGCCGACATGTTGCTGGGCTGGCGGCGCACCGCGCCTTACTTGCTGTCCGACATGGCTGACGACACGACCGGGCTGATGGATCACCTTGGGATCGAGTCGGCGCACCTGGTCGGCGCCTCGATGGGCGGGATGATCGCCCAGACCGTGGCGATCCGCCGTCCGCAGCGGGTGCGCTCGCTGGTCTCGATGATGTCGACGACCGGGAGTCGCTGGCTCGGCCTGCCGACGTGGAAGGCGCTGGGGACGCTCTTCGCCCAGCCGGGTGGGGGTCGTGAGGCGGCGATCGAGCACACGGTCAAGGTTTTTCGCACCATCGGCTCGCCTGGCTACCCGATGGACGAGGTGCATTTCCGCAAGCTTGCCGCGGCCTCCTATGACCGCTCGCACGGCCGCGCCGGAGTTGCCCGCCAGCTGCACGCGATCACCGCCTCCGGCGATCGGACGGCGGCGCTGCGCAAGCTCCGCTTGCCGGCAACCGTCCTGCACGGCGGCAGCGACCCGCTGATCCGCCCGTTGGCCGGGCGTGCCACCGCCCGCGCGATCCCAGGCTCCCACCTGCGCGTCTTCAAGGGCATGGGGCACGACCTGCCGCACGAGCTCTGGCCCGACTTCGTCGAAGAGATCGACAAGACCGCTCAGCGCTTCGGCCCGACGAACTCGTCAAGCCTGGCAACGTCGGCCTTGCGCGAGACGTAGATCGAAACCGCCGCCGTAATTGGGACCGAAGCCGTCGAAGTTATGATTCTCCCTCCACATCGGTGGCCGGGGTTCGAGGGGGCGCGACCGATAAGAATGGTGAAGGCGGTCATTGACCCAATCTCGGATCGTCGGACGCGAAACGCCAGTTTGGCGCGAAAGTTCGCAGTTGTTCAGACCTACCCCATGCAACTCAAGTACTGGGCGATTGTCGCTCAGGATGCATGACCCCAGTGCGGCGGGGGGGAGTCGAACCCCCACGTCCTTTCGGACACGAGTCCCTGAAACTCGCATGTCTACCGGTTCCATCACCGCCGCAGACCCCATCAATTTAACGGCAAACGGATCTGATAGACGGAACGAACACACGTTCGTATCCTAGCCCGCCGATCGGACGACCCTGGGCGGACAACGTCCGCGTCCGCTCCCGCTAGAATGTCGCTCGCGCGCCGCTATCGTCTAGGGGACTAGGACGCCGGATTCTCAGTCCGGAAACCGGGGTTCGAATCCCCGTAGCGGTACTGCTCGTTGCGGTGGTCGAAGTGGAGATCGACAAGTTCTATCGATCAGACTGAAGATTCTCCCTGGTCTGCCTGGGCCACCACGTTGTACTCGGGAACATCGGTCTGAGGGTCATCACCCGCGTCGGGTTTGACCGCATAGAGCCACGTGTTCAGCGGAGGCATGTCCAGGACGCCGGGGACCGTTCCTCGTTTGATGGCCGTGATCTCGCCCGGAAGGCCCTGGTCGACCAGTACCGCCTGGCCAATCTCGAAGTGTGGGGGCTCGATTCCGTTCATCGGCTTAATCTCCCGATTAACGGGGGTTCGGAGGATGCGGAACGCCCAGCTGCTGGCAGATCGCTCGGGCAAGC
>DATNGU010000375.1:0-4102 GCA_035605775.1 Solirubrobacterales bacterium
CAATCGCGAGCTGGACGTTCTCCGCCACCTCTCCGAGGGCATGGTCTACAAGCAGATCGCCGGTGAGATGCAGCTCTCGGTCTCGACGATCCGGACCCACTTGCACAACGTCTACGGCAAGATCGGTGCCGTCGACCGAGCCCAAGCCGTGCTGACCGCTCGCGACTGCGGCTGGATCTAGCGCCCTGATCCGCGGCCGGCGCCTAGTCGATCAACGACTCGCGCAGCGCTATCGCTACAGCGTGGGTCCTGTTTCTTGCCCCCAAACGGGCGAGGGCATTCTTGGTGTGGGTCTTGATCGTTTCTTCGCTGAGGCCGAGCTCGCGCGCCGCGACGACGGTTGAGCCGCCGTCGGCCAGCAGCTGCAAGATCTCCCGTTGCCGGCGGGTCAATTTGCCGCGACTGCCCCGCGGGGGAACCGCCGGATCAACAAAGCGTTCCTGCTCGAGTGCCGCCCAGGCAGCTTTCGCCATTAGATCGGCGCTGGCAATTCTCGATACATAGGCACTGGCACCCGCCTGCAATGCAATCGACGCGAGGTGGCGGTCGGGGCGCTCGCCGTGGGCGACGATCCCCAGTCCCGGCGCGGTCTTGCGCAGCGTCCGGATTGCGTCATGGCCGTGCATCACTGCCTCACCCTCACTAAGCCCGCGCCGAAGATCGACGATCGCGACGTCAATGCTGCCTACATCTCGGATAAGGCCGATGGCCTCGTCGCGAGTATCGCTCTCGTGAATCTCGAAATCGCTGGCCAACGCCTCGCGCACACCAAGCCGCACCAGCGGGTGGGCGTCGATCACCAGGCAGTGTGGGCGCTCACTCAGGACCTATCGATCCTAACCCAGCCGGGTCCGAGTTGTGCGGTAGAAAGGGGTCTAGTGATTTCCATCACCTCGAAGTCGCGCTACGCGGTCGTCGCGATGGCGGAGCTGGCCCGCTCCGGTGAGAGACCAGTACCGATCAAGGAGTTGGCCGAGCGCCGGGGCATCCCGGAGCAGTTCCTCGAGCAGCTCTTCTCGACCCTGCGGCGGGGCGGATTGCTGACCAGCCACCGCGGCATGAAGGGCGGCTACACGCTGTCCCGCCCCGCCGACAAGATCACCGTGTTGGAGGTCGTGCAGACCCTCGACGGCAAGGTAGGCCAAGAGGCCGACGAGGCGGGGGGCATCTGGGCCGAGGGAGTGGGCGCGCTGCGCAAGGTCTTCGGCCAGACCACGATCGCCGAAGTCGCCCGCCGCGAGGCCGAGGAGGCCGGCTCGGGGATGTACTTCATCTAGATCGATGCGAAGGACGCGTTCACCGCTTTCTCTCGCCCGTTGGAAACCGGGGAAGCCTGGCCGGATGACTTTGGGACGAAAATCGGGAGCTTGGAAAGGGCTGCTGAAGCGCTGGATTCGGCGCTGGCTACGATCCAAATCCGGCTCAAGGAAGACACCGCCGTTGTAGAAGGCCGCCTCGCGAGCTAGTCGAGTTTCGCGCTAGTTCCTTCTGCCCTGTTTTCGTCCGCCGTTCAGGCCGGGCCTTACGCCAGAGAATCTGACGATGGTCCTCGCCGGCTTGCAGGGAGCGGAGCTACCTGTCCTGGTAGAGCAGTCGATTGGGCTCCATCACGCGTTCCTGGTGGGGCTAAACGGTTTCGCCGCTGAGCGTGCGGCAGCCGGGCGCCGGGAAGCGTCCCATCAACTCGTGGACTTCTGCCCGCACCCTGTCCGTGACCGTGTCGTCGTCAGCGGAGGCGACGACCTCGTTCATCCACTCCGCGACCTGCACCATATGGTCCTCTTGGAGACCGCGGGTCGTCACCGCGGGGGTGCCGATCCTGACCCCTGACGGGTCGAAGGGCTTGCGGGGATCGAAGGGGATCGAGTTCGCGTTGGTGACGATCCCCGCTCGTGCGAGCGCGGTGGCCACCTGCTTCCCGCTCAGCCCCTTCGTGGTCACGTCCAGCAAGATCAGGTGGTTGTCGGTGCCGCCCGAGACGAGGTCGAACCCGCGCTCGCTCAGCGCCTCGGCGAGCGCCTTCGAATTGGCGACGATGCCGTGCGCATAGGTGCTGAACTCCGGCGCCAGCGCCTCTCCCAGGGTCGCAGCGATCGCCGCGGTCTGGTGCTGGTGAGGTCCTCCCTGGAGCCCGGGGAATACAGCGCGGTCGATCGCTTTCGCGTGCTCCTCACGGCACATCAGCAAGGCCCCCCGAGGACCGCGAAGGGTCTTGTGGGTAGTCGTCATCACCACATCCGCGTGGGGGATGGGCGAGGGATGCGCGCCACCTGCGATCAAGCCCGCGATGTGAGACACGTCAGCGACCATCAGGGCACCGACCTCGCCCGCTATCTCAGCGAAACCGGCGAAGTCGATCGTGCGGGGAACCGCGGTGCCGCCGCAGAACAGGATCTTCGGGCGGCTGGAAAGCGCGAGGTCGCGCACCGCGTCCATGTCCACTCGGCCGGTCTCGCGGTCGACGCCGTAGTGCGCCGCGTTGAACCAGATACCCGTCGCCGAAACGGACCAGCCGTGGGTGAGGTGACCACCGGCGGGGAGCGAGAGGCCCATGACGGTGTCGCCGGGCTCAAGGAACGCGAGGTAGATCGCCAGGTTCGCCGGCGATCCCGAGTAGGGCTGCACGTTCACATGCTCAGCACCGAAGAGCTCCTTCGCGCGCGAAATAGCGAGACGCTCGACCTCGTCGATCACCTCGTTCCCCTCGTAATAGCGCCGCCCGGGATATCCCTCGGAGTACTTGTTGACGAGGACGGTTCCGTTGGCCTCCAAAACCGCTGCGGAACAGTAGTTCTCCGAGGGGATCAGACACAGTGACTGCGCTTGTCGTTCGTCCTCCCGCTGCAGGAGATCTGCCAGCTTTGGATCGGAAACCTCCACGGCGCGGCTCATATTTCGATGCTAACAGCGGCAGTCGGGTGAAACCCCTCGGCCGACGGTCCGGTCACGTGCCCGAGTGAGCGTTCGGCGCCGATAGTCTGCCCGGCGATGAAGAGAGGCCCACTACGCTGCACGGGTGCCGGCTACCTTCTCTACGTGTGCGACCTTGACGGGACGCTGCTGCACTCGGACGGCACCCTCAGCCCGTTTGCGGCGGAGGGGCTGAACCGGCTCCTGACGGCCGGGATCGCCCTCACGGTCGCCAGCGCGCGTGGCACACCGGGCATGCGCTCGCTGCTGTCGGGGGTCGGGATCCAGCTGCCGGTGATCGAGCTCAACGGAGCCTTCGTTTCCGAGGTCGGGAGCGGGCGGCATCTCGTCAGCACCCTGCTATCGGACGGCGCTGCCTGCACCGCGGTCGAGGCGATCCTCGCGACCGGGAACGACCCCGTGATCTCAACCTGGGACGGCGAACGCGACGGGGTTCACTTTGGCATGCGCACGAACGAGTCGACCAGTTGGTATGTCGAGGAGAAGCGCCGGCACCGCGACCCGCGCCTGAGGCCCTGCGACGACCTGCTGGGAATCGCGCGGGAGGAGGACGTCGCCCAGATCACCACCTTCGCCCTGGACGAGGAGGCGGGCGCGCTGGTCGAACGGCTTCGCGAGGCGGCCGGGGACCGGGCGGCCGTGCACAGCGCAGCAAACTTCTACTGGCCCGGCTGGACCGAAATCACGGTTCAGCACCGTGACGCCGCGAAGGGCGCGGCGATCCCGGCTCTGCTCGCAACCTGCGAGATGCGAGACGCTGAGGTCGTCGCCTGCGGCGACCATCTCAACGACCTCTCGATGTTCGCCGTCGCGAACCACAGCATCGCCCCCGCCAACGCCCATCCCGAGGTGCTGGAAAGCGCCATCGAGGTAGTCGGCGCCAACGACGACGACGGGGTCGTTCGCCATCTGCTCGACCGCCATGGGCTCTGATGAGGGTTTGAGACGGCCCCCCGATAGGGTCGGCTTCGAAGATGCGAGGACGACCGGGATGAGGATTGGGGCTGAGGCGTCGGCGGTCGTCGGCAACACGCCGCTGATCTCGCTGCAAAGACTCGGCGAGGGGCTGCCCGGGGAGGTCTGCGCGAAGCTGGAGTACTTCAACCCCGGCGGCTCGGTTAAGGACCGGATCGGGGTGGCGATGCTGGATGCGGCGGAGCAGGAGGGTTTG
>DATNGU010000376.1:0-9055 GCA_035605775.1 Solirubrobacterales bacterium
ACGACCGTGCCGCCGCCGCCGTGGGCGCCGGCGACTTCTTCAGAGGGCTTGGCGGTTTCGAGGCCTTCGGACTCCGGGTCGCCGATCGTCACCTGGCCACCGGCGGCAGACTGGTCGGCGGCTTCCCCGGGCGGCTGTTCGCTCACCGGCGGCGCCGGCTCGGCGGCGGCTTCCTCTTCGGTGGCCGCCGGCTCAGGAGCCGGGATTGGCGCCGCCTCGACCGCTTCGACCGGAGCCTGCTGCTTGGCCGGAGCGACCGTGGTCGCGGCCTCGGCGATCTGCGGTTCAACCGGCGCGTAAGGAGAGGCGGTCTTGGGGGCGGGGGTGACGGGAGCCGAGCTGGTCGTCTGCTTGACCTCGACCGCGCCGGCGGTCAGCAGCGCCGCGGTCACCACGCCCGCGACCGCTTTGGTGCCGATCGCACCGCCGACGGCGCCGATCCCACCGGCCGCCGAGCCGCCGCCGATCGCGGCGGCGGCGCCACCCATCGCACCGGCGCCGACACCCGCGCTCGCGGCGCCGGCGCCAGCCGCACCGGCACCGGCGCCGCCGGTGCCGAGGCCGAGCTTGGAGAGGATGAAGCCTTTGAAGGCCAGCAGCGGCCCGGCCGGGAACAGCGCAGCCAGCACCTTGTCGTTGGAGCGGACCTGGGAGCGGAAGTCGGCGCACTCCTCACAGTCGCGCACGTGGCGTCGCACTGGGCCGGAGACCTTGCGCAGGCCCTCGGCGGCCTCGGCCAGCTCCAGCCGTACCTCGCCACAGGTCAGTTGGCGGGCCTGGCTCGCCTCGGCGAGAGATATCCGGGCCCGCACCAGCAGCGACTTGACCGAGGGCACGCTGGTCTCCATCGCGGCGGCGATTTCCTCGTAGGACATCGCGTCCATCTCACGCAGCAGCAGCGCTGAGCGCTGCGTCTCGGGAAGTTTGTTGACGTCGGTGAGGAGTTGGCGGAACTCCTCACGGTTGCTGACCTTCTCCGCGGTCGAGGCGGCCTCGACGGCAGGGACCATGTCCATCGATTCCTGCGCGTCGGCGGTCGGCTTGCGGAGGTGGTTGAGGCAGCGATTGCGGGCGATCCGGTACAGCCACGGGCGCAGGTTGATCTCGCGCTCATCCCCCAGCATCGCCCGGTAGGCGTTGACGAAGACCTCCTGAAGGACGTCCTCTGCGTCCTCGGTGGAGCCAAGCATCTGACGACAGAAGCCCAGCAGGCGGGACTGGTAGCGATCGACGATCGTCTCGAAGGCGCCGGCGTTGCCGCTTCTCGCCATCGCGATCAGCTTCGCGTCCCCCTGAAGCTTCAACAGGGGCGAGCGACGGGCCAGAAGTCCGCGCTGACTGGCGTGGGTTAGGGCTGATGCCTCCAAGCTTCACTCTCCAGGGAAGGCGTTGTCTTCGTGAGTAGGGACACCGTAGCAACGAGATAGTTGCGGCCTGTACAAAGATTTAGCCTGGATTTAGACGGCCACGCGGGCCGCAGGGGGGTGCGAACCGCTGCCCGGCTGATGGAAGTAGTGCCCGGGGCGGGACTCGAACCCGCAAGCCCCCGAAGGGGCAGCGCATTTTAAGTGCGCCGCTTTTGCCAGTTTCGCCACCCGGGCGTCAGCGATGGTACCCCCGCCGATAGGCTCGTTGAATGTCCGTGCATGGGGGGCGACTTGTGGCAAAAGCCCTGAAGTCAAGGGATGTCAGCCATCTCTTCACGCTGTCGGGGGGCCATCTGTTCTCGATCTACGACGGCTGTAAAGCGGAGGGAATCGAGATCGTCGACGTCCGGCACGAGCAGTCGGCTGTCTTCGCGGCGGAGGGCTTCGCGAAGGCGACCAGGCGGCTCGGGGTGGCGGCGCTGACCGCCGGCCCGGGGGTGACCAACGGCGTCAGCGCGATCGCCGGCGCGCAGGCCAACTGCTCCCCTGTCTGCGTGCTTGGTGGCCGGGCCCCGGAGATGCGCTGGGGCTCGGGCTCACTGCAGGAGATCGACCACCTTCCTTTTGTCTCGCCGTTGGTCAAGTCGGCGGAGACCGTGAAGGAGACGGGCCTTATCGGGGCGCGAACGGCGGCGGCGCTCGACCTGGCGCTCAGTGCCCCCTACGGACCAGCCTTCGTCGACTATCCGCTCGACGTCGTCTTCAGCGAGGCAGAGGCACAGATTCCCGCCCCCGCTCACGCCGAGACCCAACCTGCAGCCGGGGTCGAGCAGGCGGCGGCCCTGCTGAACGGCGCCGAGCGCCCGGCGATCATGGCCGGGTCCGGCCTCTACTGGGGTCACGGCGAGGGGGAGCTGCAGGCGCTGGCTGAGGCTCTGGGGATCCCCGTCTTCCTCAATGGGTTGGGTCGTGGCTGCCTCGCTGCCGATCATGAGCTGGCCTTTAGCCGGGCCCGCGGCGCTGGCTTGAAGGGCGCCGACGTGGCGCTGGTTGTCGGCGTGCCGGTCGACTTCCGGCTCGGTTTCGGCGGAAGCTTCGGCGAGGAGACGAAGCTGATCCGCCTCGACGCTGCCCCCAACGCGCTGACCGCGAACCGGGCGCCCGCAGTCGACCTGGTCGGCGACGTCACCGTGACGCTGGCAGCGATCCGCGAGTCGATTACCGGGGGGCGCGGGCGGACCGACGCCTGGTTGGAGCAGTTGCGCGAGGTCGAGGCGGAGAAGCGTGCTGCCGAGCAGGCAGAACTGAACGACAGCCGCTCGCCGTTGCACCCGGTCCGCGTCTACAAGGAGCTGGGGGAAGTACTCGACCGCGATGCGATCGTGATCGGCGACGGTGGCGACTTCGTCTCCTATGCCGGACGCTTCATCGACACCTTCGAACCGGGTTGTTGGATGGACCCCGGCCCCTTTGGCTGTCTCGGCGCGGGGCCCGGCCAGGCAATCGGCGCCAAGCTCGCCCACCCCGACCGGCAGGTCTGCCTTTTGCTCGGCGACGGCGCCTTCGGCTTCGCGGGCATGGAGTTCGACACTTTGGCGCGTCATGGTCTGCCCGTGGTCGGCGTGATGGGCAATAACGGCATCTGGGCACTCGAGCATCACCCGATGAAATTTCTCTACGGGTACTCCGTTGCGGCCGAGCTGCGGCCGGAAACTCCATACGAGAAAGTGGTCGAGGCACTGGGCTGCGAGGGCATCGTCGTCAGCGATCCGGAGCAGCTGCGGCCGGGCCTAGAGCGGGCCTTCGAGTCGGGCCGCCCGACCCTCGTGAACGTCATCACCGACCCCGAGGTCGTCTACCCTCGCAAGTCGAATTTGGCTTGAGAGAGGGAAATCTGGCTAGCCAGCCAGATTGTAATGAGAGGTCTTCAAACGAGAATCGACCGCCATCGCTGGCGGTCGATTCAAGTTGGCCCCTCAGGACGGGCAGGGGTACGTCTTCAGGGACCAGTTCTTATTCGATGGGCCCAGACGGCGGGAGGCGCCATGATGCGGCAATCGCCTGAACCCTGTAACCGGGTCTGCGATGGGGACTCCTGTCCTCACCTCTTTCCCGATGAGGTGATTATGCGCTCGCCTATCCGAATTGTCTAGGAGGTGGATTTAGCGCTACTAATAACTTGGTAGATAGACTTTACCAAGTTTTGGGGGTTCGAGCGATATGTTTACCCATCTGTAGGGGTGTCGAAAACTCGTCTGTACACCGGGTCCCACGGAATTCGATCCGTTGGCGTTCATTCGCCTTGCGAAGCGGTCTCGAGCGCCGTCCCGTAGAGGATGTCGTGCTCGGAGACCTGGATCTGCTCGAGGTCGAAGGCGCGCATCGCCTCGATCAGGATCACGCCGCCGGCGATGATCGTCGGCGCGCGGTCGGGGTGCAGGCCGGGGATCGTCACCCGCTCGGCCAGTGGGGCGGAGGCCAGTTGCGACAGCAGGCGCTGGATCGTTTCCAGGGAAAGGACTTGGCCGTGGACTCGTGCGGGGTCGTAGGGCTCGAGTTTGAGCTGGATCGCGGCAAGCGAGGTCGGCGTGCCGGCTACCGCGACGCCAGCCGACGCCCGGGCTTTGCCATGGCCGCCGAGCGACGCCTCGATCATGACCCTTACGTCTGTGGCCAGAGCCTCCAGCTCGCTCGCCGCTGGCGGGTCACCGGAGATGTGGCGCTCGGTGTGGCGGACGACGCCAGCTTGAAGCGAGTCGTGGAAGGCGATCCGCTCACCAGCACCGACGATAATCTCGGTCGAGCCTCCGCCGATGTCGATTACCAAGGTTGGGACCGTCGGCGGCTGTTCGGCGGTGGCCCCACGGTAGGTCAGCCGTGCCTCTTCCTCACCGTCGAGCACGCGTGCAGAGAGTGCGAAGCGCTCCCGTAGCTCGGCGACGAAGGCGTCGCCGTTGGAGCCATCGCGCACGGCGCTGGTAGCGATCGCGGTAACCCGCTTGGTGTTGTTCTCCCGGCAAATTGCGACGTAGTCGGCGATGGCTGCGCAGGCGGCCTCTATCGCCTCGTCGGATAGCTGTCCCGAGAGGTCGACACCGCGGCCGAGCCGGGTAACGCGGCTGTGCCGCTCGACCACAGAGACGCCGCCGTCGATGTCGGCGATCAGCAGGCGGGTCGAGTTGCTGCCGACATCGATCACCGCGACCCGTTGAGATTGCTCAGCCATGGGGGTCGGGCACTTTAGATGCCCCCACCCCAGACGACATTTCGCCCCGTCCTCCTCGCAAGCGCCCCTGCGCCGCCAACTGGCAGCCAAGGCCACCCCGCACTCCATTGCTAGCATTGACAAACCGCCGCGGGGTGGAGCAGCCAGGTAGCTCGTCGGGCTCATAACCCGAAGGTCGCAGGTTCGAATCCTGCCCCCGCTATATGACGAAAGCCCCGCAAATGCGGGGTTTTTGTTTGTCTTGTCTGACAGACAACAGGGTGCAAAATCGGCCGTGGGGCAAGCTGTGGGGCAAGGTGAGGTCTGAGAGAGGCTGGCGGAGGCCCTCGAGATGGGCCTCGGTCCCGCGCCCGGGACAGGGTTGAATGGACTTACGCAAGACCCTGCTCGACAGTCGAGACGGCTGAGAACACCACTCTTAGGACTACGCGGTCTTCTCGGAAGCGGCAAACCCGAACACTGCGACCAGATCGAGATGTCGAAAAAGAAGCGAAAGCGCGCTAAGCGGGCCGAAAGGCCCGCCGAGGATCGACCCGAGCGGGGTAAGGATCCTCGCTTGGTCGCTTTGCCGGCGAGCGAGATGGACGGCGAGAAGCTGCCCACGGGCACCTGGGTCCAGGTCCTCTCTCCGGTCCTCATGGACGACGGCCGCGAACTGCTGTGGTATCCGCCGCAGCCGGTCGCCTTCAACTTGGTCGAAGCGAAGCAGGCTCGAGACCGTGGGGCGAAGTCCCGTCGCAACATCATGGCGAAGCTGAAAAAGCGCCCGAGCGGCGACGGCGTCCAGCCGATCAACTCGACCGCGGTGCTCAACTGCATCCGGGACCTGCAGTCGGCGGTCCTCTACTCCTTCACCGCAATCGAGAGTCTTGCCAACCACGCCATCGACATGCTCGATGACGATTTCACCCTGACAATCCAGAAGAAGGCTTACGGGAAGAAGGATCTAGTGGGCCTGAGCATTGATGAGAAGCTGAAGCGGGTGGTGCCGAAGATGGACGGCGCGAAGAAGATCGCCGGCACCACCGTCTGGGAGCAGTACCGCAAGCTCAAGTTCATCCGCGACGAGTTGCTCCATGTCAAGGAGCGCGGTTTGGACGTTGACCCGAAGAAACGCACCGCATACGACCGGCTCTTGGTCGGCGAGGCCGACCAGTGTGTCGATGACGCCATCGCTGTTGTGGAAGGCATCTGGCCCGGATGGCTGCCGCCCCATGTGCAAGAGGCGCTGCAATAGGCGGCAACGTAGTCGAGCCATCGGGAGCTGCGGCAACCAGTTCCTGGGGTCTGCCGTTGGGAACTCGACTGGGCCTGGGGTGGAGAAGGCATTGATCAAAAATGAGGAGTCTGATCCGCGATCTATATGTGAGGGCTCGTCCTCGCGACAGCGGCTCCGGGAGCGAGATGCTTATCGTCTTAAGCGATGGCAAAGAGACCGCGTCAACACGAGATCGAGGAGGAGTCGATCAGGGCTTTCATCAGTGCTTTGCCTAGCGCCTGGGTTCCGCGGCGACAGGATCCCGACTATGGAATAGATCTAACCGTCGAGATCTTTGAGGATGGAAGCAGCACGGGGCTGATCTTCAACGTCCAATTGAAAGGGTCGGATGAGCCTGATCTAGAGAAGGCCCTTCGGTCGCTGCGTCTGGAACAGGACAAGGTCGAGTACTACGCATCGCAGAACCTGCCGGTATCGATCGTTAGGTATCACGCCCCGACTGAGCGTCTCTTCTTTCGGTGGTTCCACTCCTATGACCCTCATGTCGAGGCTGGCGCTCAAGCCAGGGACCAGGAGCCGGCCTCAATCCCCTTCCGCTTCCGCGGGGAGGATGAGTGGGCAGAGGAGAGTGCGGATGAGGTAGTTGCGGGTCTGCGGGGGTTCCTGCGTTTCCGCCAGGCAGAGCATCAGCTCCCTCTCCCGCTGATTGTTTCCCCAAGCAATGCCGTTGACGCGCAGTTAGTTGCCGTCGAGCTGAGGCGCGTTCTTAGCGACTCGCAGGGGATCGTCTCCGTCGAACATCGCCAGCCGAGTCAACTTGATGCCCGCGTTGAGATCGCGGGAGACCAAGTCCGCGTCTCACTTGCCGACGTCGCCAGCACCACGATCCATATCGATCCCGAACAAAAAGTCCCGAATTGGCTGGCGCCTAACATCGCTCTGGGCTTTGCCGTCGCACTGACCGTCGTGGGCCAGACGAATCTTGCGGCCCAGATCGCCGCGACGATTGGCGAGAAGGGGGATCTGTGGATCGACCCGTGGTGCTGCATGGCCTTGGCCGGTGCCTTTTACCGCAGCCGACGCCTGCGCGAGGCGCTTGATGTATCTGATCGTCTCGACAAAAGAGACGACGCGGGGGCCAGCGTTGCCGCATACATGCTGTTGAGCGTCCTCCTGGCTCATGGGGCGGATCTGAGCGAAGCTGATCGGAAGATCGCTTTTGAAATGCAGGAGAACCGTTTTCAGCGCCGTCTCGACCGAGACGACCGCAGCGGAGCAGCAGCCGAGGCCTACAACATGGCCATGCTCAAAAAGCGGACCAATGACAAGACTGCGGCCAAAGATTGGTTCGAACGTGCCGCCGAACTCGACCCGAGCTATCTCGACCGCGGTTATTTCAATTCCGACCTAGCCGGGGTCCTCTTTTTGATCGGTGACGAGAAGGAGGCAGCTGTCCATTATTTGCGCGCTGTCGGCCTTGGCGTCACCGATCCTCACGTCAAGGCCTTGGCCGCGGACTCCCTGCTCTTCGCAGGACGCTACGAAGAGGCGCTGGCTATGTTCAAGCAGTACCTCGCACAAGTTGACGGAGGAGGTTTTGAGGATGCCGAGTGGAGGTTGAAGACCATGCTCCTCCCGACCTTGATCTCGACCGTCGGCCCAGAGCAAAAGCGGCAACGCCAGAAGGCGCGGGAGCAAGTTGAACCGATCGACTTCCTCAATGGTCCAGGAATGGCAATCGGTGAAGCCGAAGAACGAATCAAGGCAGCCCTGGACCTCGATGTTTGCTGTGGTTGGGCTTGGTTCTGCTCATCGCTTTTGGCCCTGGGAGCAAGCGGTGAGCGGGCGGCAGGAGTTCAAGCAGCGGTTCTGGCCGCCCTGTTCAACGAGCGGGATCTCAATGCCTGGGGCAATGCAATTCGGCTGTCCGATGAGCACGATGAAGCATTCGTACTCGATGTAATCCGAGTCGCTTATCGATTCCTCGGGGCCGAATTCGAGCAGCGCATCCTGGAAGTAGTTGGAGCCGTCGATCCTGCGCATGGAGACATTCTGCGCCGACTCCTAGAGCAGGCCGTGCAGGAGAAGTCTTTGACCAGGGCTAGAGCGGGATTCACGATGCGCTATCCAGGGCAGGACGGAGAAATGGAGGAGATCTCTGTTGAACCTCCTCTCCCGAGTCGCCCATCCGAAGGCGATCACCAATCTGCCACGCTCGACGCATCAGCCGACTCAGGGCTAGCGGAGAATTCCACGGCCGCAGAACTCTTCACCGAGCTTTGTCGTCGTCTTGGGGATGGCTGGTTTGAGGAGGCGGGCAGTCGGGCTGTAGAGGTCACCGAAGAGGGAGACGTCGTGATTCATACCGGCAAGTGGATCAGCTTCATGTGGGGGAAGGAAGAGTCTGAGGGGTTGATCCTTGCCCTCGACCGAGCGCAGCGGCCTGCCCACATCTCCATAGTCCATAAAGATGGACGATTCGAGCCATTGGGGCCAGTCGATCTCGATGCTTAAGGGCCTTAGGTCGAACAGATGCCCATGACCGGCGCTACGGTCCAGTGAGATGCCTCGTCGAGGATCTTGAAGGACTAATTCGGGACTACATCTCGGCCGAGATGCCGACGCAGCCGGGCTACCTGGAAGGCAAGAGCCTGGTTCATCTGATGATCGACTACCGCGTCTGGCGGGGACGCTTCGTTCAGCCCTGCCCTCGGAAGGTTCACCGCTCAGCCGAGATGAACGAGAGCCCCAGGTCAACAGAACACGCCGAAGCCCTGACAGAAATCGAAGCCAAACTCGTTGGCGGCGAAGACATCGAAGCCCATCTCAGCTTTCGCATCAAGGACCCTCTGGGAGATGGGGGCCTGCCCTCCGACTCGCTGCACAAGCGCAGAGACAGAGACCTTCTGCTGGCCGAGTGGGGAGTCCACCATCTCCATCTGTCCACCCAGCCTCACCACCGGAAGCAAGGATTTGTCGAAAGAACGGATGAGGTGCTCTTTGCCGTCTTTCGGGAGTCGGATGCCTACCTGCTGGGCATCTACCGCCATCCCGAACATGACAACTGGGCCGCTGAGGAGATCTTCGCCGTCATGGCCCGAAACTGGCCAGGAGCCGGGCTGGTCCATGAGTCTCGATTCGCCACTGGGCTCTCGCAGGAACATTCCGATGATGACCGGCTTGAGCTACGCAACTTTGGAGTGAACACGGGCCTGAAGATCGACGGGAAGGTCTACTCGCCGG
>DATNGU010000377.1:0-2862 GCA_035605775.1 Solirubrobacterales bacterium
AGCGACCCGCGCTCATCCCGTATTCGTGGCCGCCGAGGATCGGGAAGGCGTAGCCGTAGAAGGCAAAGCCAAGGCTCGAGGCGGTGGAGGCGCTCGCCTTGCGGGTCGCGGGCGCCGTGGCCTCGGTCGCCTGGGGGCTGATCCGGAAGCTGTAGCGGCCATTGCGGGCCGGTCGGCCCTCGTCGGTGGTGCCGTCCCAGCGCACCTGGCTGGCCACGTCGGGGGCGACGTCCTCGCGGTAGAAGGTCTTGACCACCGCGCCGCCGGAGTCGATCACGTCGATCCGCAGGTCGTTTTCGGCTTGGCTGCTCCCGATCGTGAAGCTCAGCCTCGGGTAGCGGTAGCCGAAGTAGAAGGACTTGCGCGGGGTCGTTTCCGCCGCGACCAGGGTCAGGGCGCCGGCGCTCGGGGCGCTCGCGGGCGCCCCGGCGGGGCTGCCTTTGACCGTTGGGGTCCCTCCCGGCGTGCCGGCGCCGCCAGTCGCCGCCGCCGCCGTGCCGGCAAGCGCCAGCAACAGCAAGACCGCCACTACGCCTATCTTGCCGGCCAGTCCAGGCCGGACGAACCCAATGCCGCTCAACCGCTAGCCCTCTCTTTCCGTCGCCTGCGGAGTTAGCTGACGGGCTCGCGCTGAAAGAGTCGCGCTACGGACTGGTTCGTCCGATTCGCCCCTGAGACCTGCCTGGCCTCTTCGGTTCCTCCGCTCCCGCGCGGTGGCCCACACGGGATTCGGCTATTGCTCGGGCGGCAATATACAACGCGTAGTGGCTATCATCCCCCGGCCGCGTCGGTGCGTCCGCGCGGTTTTTGCGCGATGAAGACCTTCGTAGCCACTCCAGCCAACCGCCAGCGCAACTGGTACGTCGTCGATGCCGAGGGCAAGACCCTCGGTCGTCTGGCGACGCAGATCGCCGACATGCTGCGGGGCAAGCGCAAGCCGGAGTACACGCCCCACGTCGACACCGGCGACTTCGTGGTCGTCGTCAACGCGGAGAAAATCCACGTCACCGGCGACAAGCTGGCGCAGAAGACCTACTACCGCCACAGCGGCTACCCCGGCGGGATCAAGTCCCGCACCCTCGGCGAGATGTTGGAGCGCAAGCCCGAGGAAGTGATCCGCAAGGCGGTCAAGGGGATGCTGCCGCGCAACCGGCTCGCCCGCCAGCAGCTGACGAAGCTGAAGGTGTACGCCGGGCCAGACCACCCGCACGCGGCGCAGCAGCCGAAACCGATGGAGACCGACTGAACTTGATGGACGACGAGCAGCAGAAGCAGCCGGAGCAGGACGAAACCCCGCAGGACGAGACCGCCGAGCCGGCGGGTCCTGTCTCCGATAATCCCTCCTCGCCCACTGGCGAGGACGGCTCATCGTCGCCACCCGCCGGAGAGGCCGCTGAGGAGCAGCCTTCCGAGGAGGGTGGAGATGGGGAGCCGTCCGAGGAGGTTGCTGAGGAGCCGGTGGCTGAGGAGGTGACCTCGCCGGAGGCCGATCAGGAGATCGAGGAGCCTCAGGCTGAGGAGTCCGCCGAGGAGCCCAAGGCCGAGGAGAAGAAAAAAGACGTGATTCCGGGGGCCGACCTGGAGCCGATCTTGGTCGAGCCCGACAAACCGGAGCTGAGCGCCGAGGAGCGCGCTCGCCTCGAAGCCGAGGAAGAAGAGAAAGCTCGTCGCGAAGCGGAGCTGGCCGCCGCCGAGGAGACCGACGCCGCCACCGCGAGCCGGGCGCCGGCGAAAATGGAGAAAGGTGCGCGCTTCCTCGCGACCGGCAAGCGCAAGAGCTCGATCGCACGGGTCACGATCCTGCCGGGCAACGGCAAGATCGAGATCAACAAGCGCAGCATCGAGGAGTTCTTCCCGCGCCCCCTGCACCAGACGATGGTCAAGCAGCCGCTCGCGGTCTCTGGCTACGAGGGCAACGTCGACGTGCGCGTCCGCGTCCACGGCGGCGGCATCAGCGGCCAGGCCGGGGCGATCCGCCACGGCGTCGCCCGGGCGCTGACCGAGATCGACTCGGAACTGCGCCCCGACCTCAAGCGCCGTGGCTTCCTCACCCGGGACGCGCGAGTCAAGGAGCGCCGCAAGGCCGGTCTTAAGAAGGCCCGCAAGCGCCCCCAATTCAGCAAGCGCTGAGGACGCTGCAAACCTTCACCTGGCGGCGTCCTCGCTCGGGCGGCTTGGTCACGCACTAACTTGTGCGCTCCCGGCACCGACCTCCCTGCGTCCTTGCCAGCCTCGGTTTTCGCGCCCTCAGCAGCGTGCTAAGTGGAAATGACTAAGAGAAAGCTTTTTGGAACCGACGGGGTCCGGGGAGAGGCTGGCACCTTCCTCACCGCCGAGCTGGCCACCGCCCTCGGGCAGGCGACCACCCGGTCGCTGGAAGCGGAGCGCCCGCAGGTCCTGATCGTCCGCGACACCCGCGAGTCGGGGCCGATGCTGGAGGCGGCGCTGGCGGCCGGCATCGCCGCCGCGGGGGGAGACGCGCTGCTCGCCGGCGTCCTGCCGACCCCGGCCGCCGCGATCCTCGTCAGGCGACTCGGGCTCGACCTCGCCGCCGTCGTCTCCGCCTCCCACAACCCTTACGGCGACAACGGGATCAAGTTCTTCGACGCTCGCGGCACCAAGCTCGCCGACGAGGTCGAGGCGGAGATCGAGGCGAGGATGGATGAGACGCCCGCCGCGCCCAGCCCTGGACACGTCCGTGAGCTGAACGGCGGCCTCGAGGACTACCTGCGGGAGCTGCAGGCCTCCTTCCCGTTCGATCTCTCCGGCCGCAAGGTCGTCCTCGATTGCGCCCACGGCGCCACCTTTCGCGCCGCTCCGGCGATCTTCGAACGCCTCGGGGCGGAGGTGGAGACGATCGGG
>DATNGU010000378.1:0-4644 GCA_035605775.1 Solirubrobacterales bacterium
TCGACGGCAACAACTCAGACCCGATCCCCCACATCCTGCAGGGGATCCCGACCAAGGTCAGGGACATCAGGGTCTACGTCGACAGAGACAAGTTCATCTTGAACCCGACCAACTGCAACGAATCGAGCGCTAAAGCGACCCTCTTCGGCAACTACCTCGATCTCTTCAGCGCAGCCGACGACGTCCCGGTCGGATTGTCAACTCGCTACCAGGCCGCAAACTGCCTCAACCTCGGCTTCAAGCCGAAACTCTCCCTGAAGCTGAACGGCGGCACGAGGCGAGGCGCTCACCCGGCTCTGAAAGCAACCCTCAACGCAAGGCCCGGCGACGCCAACATCGGCAAAGCCGTAGTAACCCTGCCGAGCTCGGCATTCCTCGATCAGGCCCACATCAGGACGATCTGCACCAGGGTCCAATTCAAAGCAAAGGCCTGCCCCCAGGGAGCGATCTACGGCTACGCCAGGGCGACCACGCCATTGCTCGACGAACCGATCGAAGGACCGGTCTACCTGCGCTCCTCGAATCACAAGCTGCCGGATCTCGTTGCAGCCCTTCACGGATTGGTCGACGTAAACGTCGTCGGTCGGATCGACTCCTTCAAAGGAGGAATTCGCTCGAGCTTCGAAACGGTCCCCGACGCCCCGGTGACCAAGTTCGTCCTCACCATGCAGGGCGGCAAAAAGGGACTGGTCGTCAACAGCCGCAACCTCTGCGCCGCCAAGAACAGGGCCATTGCCCAGTTCACCGGGCAGAACGGCGTCCCCTACAACTTCAAGCCGCTGGTTCAGGCGAAGTGTGGGAAGAAGGCCAAAAAGGGGAAGAAGTAGGAACGAACGGAGTGCCGGTGCAGGCAACCGAAAACAGCTCGATGCGGCGCCTTCCGCCGGGTTCCCACGGGATCCCGGCGGACGTCGTTGCGCGCAACCAGCGCGAACGGCTGGTTGCGGCGATGGCCGAGGTCTGTGCGGAGCGTGGCTACGCCGAGGCATCGGTGGCCGCGGTGGCGAAACGGGCCGGCGTCTCCTCGGTCACCTTCTACAAGCAGTTCGCCGGCAAGCGCGACTGCATGCTCGCCGCCCACCGGCAGCTGCTGGGACGGCTGCTGGAGGAGATCGACCGGACAGGTGGGGTGGAGAGCGAGTCGGAGGCGCAGATGCGTGCGACGATTCGCACCGCGCTCGCCCTGTTCGCCGCCGACCCGCCGTCGACGCGGCTGCTGACGGTCGAGATCCTGGCCGCCGGCGTGGAGGGGGCGAAGCGTCACGACGCGATGGTCGAGGCCATTGCCGAGCGTTTGGAGGCCGGCTGGGTTCCGACCGCCGGCGTGCTCGCCCTGATCGGCAGGCTCGTGGTGGCGGACGAAGCTGAACGGCTTCCCGAGCTGGTGGACGAGCTGGTCGCGACGCTTTCGTCACGCAGCTGATCCGAAAGATTTTCTTCTCCCGCACCATGGGCGCAACTTGTTGTCTTAGCGTCTGCGACCATGCTGAACATGAGGGAGAGCTGGACGGACGAGCGGTTGGACGACTTCGTCAAGCATGTCGATCAGCGCTTCGACGCGGTTGACCGGCGCTTCGACAAAGTGGAAGGCGAGCTGAATCGCGTCAACGATCGGCTCGACGGGATGCAGCGCGCGATGGTTCATGGATTCGTCGCCATGACTGGAGCGATCGTTGCCAGCAACGCGGCCTTGATCGGCCTGGTCATCACTCAGCTATAGGAGAAAGAAACCTTTCGTAGGTTGAATTCGCTCCCCTCGTATACGAACATACGTTCGTATGACGGCCTTCCTCTCCGACCTTCCCGTTTCGGTTCTCTCCGGCCGGCTCGGGCTGTCTGAGCGTGAGGCCGTCAATCTGGTCGAGACCCTGAGAAGGCTCGGGATCGGGACGCTGGGGGAGTTGGTGGCTCTCTCTCCAGGCGACGTCGCCGATCGCTTCGGGCCGGCGGGCTTGCGCGCGCTGCGGCTCGCTCGTGGGGAGGACGAGCTGCTCCTCGTCCGGGTCCGCCAGGCGCGCGAGGAGCTGGTCGAGGAGATCGAGCTGCCGGAGGGAATCGGCGGCAGCCAGCTGGACCAGGCGCTGGCATGGTTGATCGACCGGCTCCTCGCCGTTCCCCGCCGCAATGAGAGGACGCTGTTGGGGCTGCGCCTCGGCGCCGCGCTCAGCGACGGGGGCAGCTGGAGCGTCGAACAGGGCCTCGGCCGCCCGACCGCCTCGGCGCGGGTGCTGCGCACCGTGCTGGCGCCGCGTCTGGAGGAGCTGCCCGCGCCGGCCGTCTCCCTCTGGTTGCGCTCGGTCGGCCTCGGCCCGCGCGCGGCCGACCAGCTCGAGCTGGCGGTGCGGGGGGACGAGTCCCGTCGCCGCCGCCTCGGCGCCGCCCTGCGCGAGGTCCGCGCCACGCAGGGCACCGACTCGCTGCTCAAGGTGCTGCCGGTCGACGCCTCCTCCCGCGTGCCCGAGCGCCGCGCGATGCTGACCCCCTTTCCGGTCCCGGGCCGATGACGCCCGGCCTGCGACGTCTGTACGTGCCGCAGCGGCTGGCGGTCGAGGTCGACGCGGAAGGCGTGCCGCGCACGGTCGAGGGGGTTGAGGTCGCGGCGGTCCGCGAGGAGTGGGTGGTCGAGGACCGCTGGTGGACCCTGCGGCGGTTGTGGCGGCACTACTTCGAGCTCGCTTTGGTGGACGGGCGCAACGCGGTCGTCTTCCGCAGCAGCGACGGGCGCTGGTATCGCCAGCGAGCCTGATGGACGCCCCATACGTCGAGCTGCACGCGCACTCGGCCTTCTCCTTCCTCGACGGGGCCTCGACGCCGATGGAGCTGGCCGCCGCGGCGGCCGGGTTGGGCTATCCCGCCTTCGCCCTCACCGACCACGACGGGATCTGGGGCTCGATGGAGTTCGCGCAGGCCTGCAAAGGATTCGAGGTTCGGGCCATCACCGGGGCAGAGGTGACGGTGGCCATGGGCTCCGCGGCCAGCTGCGCTCATCTCACTCTTCTGGTCGAAGACGCGGTCGGCTACCGAAATCTCTGTCGGCTGCTGACGGAAGCTCACTCGCACACCCGCGATAGCCCAGGGCGCAGCGCCGCTCAGCCGTCGGTGACGGTTGAGCAGTTGGGGAAGCACGCCGAGGGCCTGGTCTGCCTCTCCGGCTGCGCCCGCGACGGAGCGGTGGCGGGGGCCTGGGCACGTGGGGATCCGCCGGGGGCGGCGGCGCTGGCGCGGCGCCTGCTCGCCAGCTTCGGCCGCGAGCGCTTCCGGGTCGAGCTGCAGCGCCCCTACTGGCGCCACGACCGCGCCCGCAACCGCTGGCTCGCCGGTCTCGCCGAGCGTCTCGGGGTTCCCTGCGTGGCGAGCGGCAACGTCCACTTCCACGCCCGCCAGCGCGCCCACCTGCAGGACGCCTTCGTCGCGGTGCGGCTGGGGGCGACGCTGGAGGCCTCGGAGCCGCAGCGGCGCGGCAACTCGAGCTCGGTGCTGGCCTCGCCAGGGCGGATGGCCTCCCGCTTCGCCGAGCACCCGGGGGCGGTCGCCGAGACCGTGCGGCTCGCCGAGCGGCTTCGCTTCGACCTGACGGCGGAGCTCGGCTACCGCTTCCCGGGCGCCGAGGACCCCGACGCCGACCTCGAGCTGGCAGAGGTCTGCCGGGCGCGCCTGGGGGAGCGCTATGCCGGCATGCACCGCCGCGGAGAGGCCGAGGGGCGGCTCGAGGAGGAGCTGAGGACGATCCGCGCGCGCGGCCTCTCCGGCTTCTTCCTCCTCCACCGCGACCTGCTCGAGCTGGCCCGCGAGGTCGCGCTGGAGGTGCGCGGCCCCGAGTCGGCGCGCTCGATCATGCCCCCCGGGCGCGGGCGGGGCTCCAGCGTCAGCTCGATCGTCTGCTTCCTCACCGGCCTCTCCCACGTCGACCCGGTCGAGAAAAACCTCTTCTCCGGACGCTTCCTCAACGCGGAGGTCGACGAGCACACCGTCGCCCCCGACATCGACCTCGACTTCCCCCGCGACATCCGCGAGAAGCTGATCCCCCGCGTCCACGACCGCTACGGCGCCGACCGCTCCGCCCTGGTCGCCGCCTTTCCCACCTACCGCGCGCGCGGCGTCGTCCGCGACCTCGGCAAGGCGCTGGCGCTGCCGCCGGGCGAGATCGAGCGGGTGGCGAAGGTGGTCGGCTTCCACGAGCGCGGCGCCGAGATCGAGCGGGACGCGATCGCTGCGATCGGCGCCGAGCGCGCCGCCGCGCCCGGCTGGAAGGCCCTCCTCGACCTCACCGACGAGGCGATGGGGCTGCCCCGCCACGTCTCCCAGCACCCCGGCGGGATGGTGATCTCGACCCGCCCGCTGATCGACGTCTGCCCGGTGGTGCCGGCGGCGATGGAGGGACGGCAGATCGTCCAGTGGGACAAGGACTCCTGCTCGGACGCGGGCTTCCTCAAGATCGACCTGCTCGGCCTGGGGATGCTCTCGGCGGTGGAGCGCTGCGTCGACGAGGTGGGGAGGACCCGCGGCGAGCGGCTCGACCTCTCGCGGATCGACTACGAGGACCGGGAGACCTTCGACTCGATCCAGCGGGCGGAGACGACCGGCGTCTTCCAGATCGAGAGCCGCGCCCAGATGCAGATGCTGCCCCGCGCCCTTCCCGCGAGC
>DATNGU010000379.1:0-7020 GCA_035605775.1 Solirubrobacterales bacterium
TGCCGGGCGCCCGTCGTAGCCGACCAGCAGCCGCAACGACCGGGACGTATCTGCAGCGGCCTCACCTGGCGGAGCCTTCAGGGCAGTGGCGCCGGCCGCATTGGCCGCGGGGCTGAGCGATTCCATGCTGACAAGCTAGGCACGCGCCGGCTTCCCGCCATCCGGGTATCGCCACACATGGCGTGCGCTTAAGCCGCGTTACCCTGGCCCGCGATGAGCAATTCCGAGCAGGAAGGCACCTCGATCGTTCTCGCCGACGACCATGCGGTCGTGCGTGGCGCCCTGAAGGCGTTGCTCGAGGGCCAGGCCGACTTTGCGGTGGTCGGGGAGGCAGCCGATATCGCCTCGGCGCGCGCGACGGTCCTCGACCTGTCGCCCCGTGTGCTGATCCTCGACGTCAACCTGCCCGACGGCCTCGCCGTCGATGCCGTCGCCGGGCTCAGGGAGGAGGCGCCCGAGACCGAGATCGTTCTCTTGACGATGGAGCGCGACATGACTCTTGCCCGCCGCGCGATCGATTCAGGCGCGCGCGGCTACCTCTTCAAGGACGCTGCCCACCTAGAGCTGATCGATGCCGTTCGCCACGCTGCCGAAGGACGCGACTACCTGCCGGCTGCCGTCGCGGCCGGCCTCAAGCAGGAGGGCGCGGCCGAGCGAGCGGTTCTCTCTCCCCGCGAGACCGAGGTGCTGCGGCTGATGGCGCTCGGATACACGAACCGCGAAATCGCCGAGCAGCTCGGACTCAGCGTGCGCACTGTCGAGACGCACCGAGCGCACGTCCAGCAGAAGCTGGGTCTCGACAGTCGCCCCGAGCTGACCCGCTACGCGCTTGAGAAGGGCTTGATCGAGTGACGAAGTGGACGCCTTCAGCTCCCTCGAGCGAGAAGCTGTCAGAGGCACCGGGGGCGACGTCGATGACGAAATCGGGCTGACCCCAGCGCTCGTGCTGGTCGCGGTCGATCAGAAAGGGAACCCCGGCGATTTTGCCCAGCTCTATGTCGTTCGGCCCCGGCGGTAGCTCGGACTCGGTCAGGCACATCGCGCAGCTGCCTTCGCAGCAGCCGCCTGACTGGTGGAAGACGATCGGGCCGTGCCTACCGCGAAGCCGCTCGATCGTCTCCACCGCCGCCGCGGTCGCGTTGACCGCGGGCATCTAGAAGAAGCCCATCGCTTTGCGGTCGTAGCTGACCAGCAGGCACTTGGTCTGGGAGTAATGGTCGAGCATCATCCGGTGGTTCTCGCGGCCGACGCCGGAGATCTTGTAGCCGCCGAAGGCGGCGTGGGCGGGGTACTGGTGGTAGCAGTTGGTCCACACGCGGCCGGCCTTGATCGCGCGGCCCATGCGGAATGCGCGCGAGCCGTCGCGGGTCCAGACCCCGGCGCCGAGACCGTAGAGGGTGTCATTAGCGATCGCCAAGGCCTCGGCCTCGTCCTTGAAGGTCGTGACCGAGACGACCGGGCCGAAGATCTCCTCCTGGAAGACCCTCATCTCGTTCGTCCCCTTGAGCACGGTCGGCTCGAAGTAGTAGCCGCCGCTGAGCTCATCCGGCAGGTCGGGACGGTGGCCGCCCGCGAGTAGCTCGGCGCCCTCCTCGAGGCCGATCTGCACGTAGCTCTCGACCTTGTCGAGCTGCGCGGCGGAGACCTGCGGACCCATCATCGTCGCCGGGTCGAGCGGGTGGCCTTGTCGGATCGCCGCGACCCGCTCCAGCACGCGCTCCATGAACGGGTCGTAGATCGACTCCTCGATCAGCGCCCGCGAGGGGCAGGTGCAGACCTCGCCCTTGTTGAAGGCGTAGAGGACAAAGCCCTCGATCGCCTTGTCGAGGAACTCGTCGTCGGCCGCCATCACGTCGGCGAAGAAGAGGTTGGGCGACTTGCCTCCCAGCTCGGTGGTCGAGGGGATGATGTTCTGCGCCGCGTACTGCATGATCAGCCGCCCGGTCACGGTCTCGCCGGTGAAGGCGATCTTGGCGATCCGCTTGTTCGAGGCCAGCGCCCGGCCGATCTCCGCACCCGGGCCGTTGACGACGTTGATCACGCCCGGAGGCACGACGTCCGCGAGCACCTCCATCAGCTTCAGGATCGACCACGGCGTCGGGCTGGCGGGCTTGAGAACCGTGCAGTTGCCAGCCGCGAGCGCCGGGGCGATCTTCCAGGCCGCCATCAGTAGCGGGAAGTTGAAGGGGATGATCTGGCCGACCACGCCGAGTGGCTCGTGGAAGTGGTAGGCGTAGGTGTCCTTGTCGATCTCGGAGATCCGCCCCTCCTCGGAGCGCACCGCGCCGGCGAAGTAGCGCAGGTGATCGATCACCAGGGGGATGTCGGCGGCGAGGGTCTCGCGCACCGGCTTGCCGTTGTCCCAGCTCTCGGCGACCGCGAGCATCTTCAGGTTGTCCTCGATCGCATCGGCCATCGCGTTCAACACCGCGGCGCGTTCGGCGGGCGACGCCGCTCCCCACTCGTCCTTGGCGGCGTGGGCGGCGTCGAGGGCGAGCTCGATGTCCTCCGGAGTCGAGTCGGCGACCGTGCTGAAGGACTCGCCGGTGGCGGGGGTGAGGTTCTCGCGGTAGGCGCCCGAAGTGGGGCCCACCCAGCCGCCGCCGATGAAGTTCTCGTAGCGCTCTTTCAGCTCAACCGGACTGTCTGGCTGTCCCGGCGCCGGGATCGTGTCGCCCTTCTCGATCGTGGTCATGGCGTATCTGGCTCCTGGGTCGCGGATCGGTATCTCCCATCCCACCACCGGCCGGCCCAGCCACCATCGGGGAGGGGCCACAAACCGGGGTGGGGGTCTACCGAAGCCTTCAGGCCCAGGTTCGCGGCCACGACCGTTGCGGCTGTGGCGCGGCGATCCTGATTCGGGCATCGAGCGCGGTCGCACCATCTGCGCGGGCAAGGACGGGATTGAGATCGAGCTCAACGATCTCCCGGTGAGCCTCGGCCAAGGCGCCCACCCGCGCCACCAGGGCCTGTAGTGCCTCCCGATCGACTGGCGGCAGGCCGCGGAAGCCGTCGAGCATCGGAGCGATCGCCAGTGAGGCGACCATCTCGGCGGCGTCCTCGCCTAGAAGTGGGCAGACACGAACCGACACGTCACCGAGCAGCTCGACCGCGGTGCCTCCGGCCCCGCAGGCGACCACGGGGCCGAAGACCGGGTCGGTCGCGACCCCGACCAGCAGCTCGACGCCGCCCTCGATCATTCGCTGCACGAGGAAGCTCGCCCGCTCCAGTCCCTTTGCCGCGAGGGCTTCGTCCATCTGCATCGCCGCACCCTCGACCTGCTCCGTCCCCGAGAGCCCGATTCTCACCGCGCCCAGCTCGCTCTTGTGCAGGATCCGCGGGCCGTGTGCCTTCAGGGCGACGGGGCCACCGAGCTCCGCCGCAGCGCGGCCCGCGGCGACGGGGTCGGCGGCGGAGATCGCCTCGGGCATCGCGATCCCGTAGCAGTCGAGGAGCCTGGCGCATTCCTCGGCCCCGAGCCACTCTGTCTCGGCAGCGAGCGCTTCGGCGAGGATCGCCGCTCCCTCGTCGGGGCGCAAGTCGGGAAAGCTCGGCGGCGGTGAATCGGGGTGCTCGCGCCAGCGCGCGTGGCGGGCGGCCTTGCCGAGCGCTCGCGCGGCGTCCTCGGGCTGCTGATAGGCGGGAATCCCCAGCGATCCGGTGACCTTGGCGCTGTCTGCCGAAGACATGAAGACCGCCTGCACCGGAATCTCTCTCGGCAGCTCATTTGCGGCCTCGCGCACCGCTGCCGCCACGTCCTCGGCCTCGGTCAGCAACGGCCGGATGAAGATCGCGATCAGCGCGTCGATCCCCTCCCAGGCGGCGAGCGCGGCGATCGCCCCGCGGTATTGCTCGGCGCTCGCAGTCGCGATCATGTCGACGGGGTTGCCCAGCGAGGCCTCGGCGGGGAGGAAGGCCGCAAGCTCAGCTTGCACGCTCTCTGGAAGCGGGGGGACCTCGAGGCCGGCCGCCTCGCAGGCATCGGCGCACATGATCCCCGGCCCGCCCGCGTTGGTGAGGATGGCGACTCGCGGGCCGGTGGGAAGCGGCTGGCTGGAGAGCAGCGAAGCGACGTCGAGCAGCTCGGCCAGCGTCTCGGCGCGGATCACCCCCGACTGCTCGAAGAGGGCGTCGGTGGTGCGGTCAGAGGCGGCCAGCAGCGCCCCGGTGTGCGAGCTTGCGGCGCGGGCGCCCGACACCGAGCGTCCGCTCTTGACGACGATGACCGGCTTGCGTTTGCCCACCCGCCTCGCCACCCGGGCGAAGCGGCGGGAGTCGCTGAAGGACTCGATGTAGAGGAGGGCGAGTCGCGTGCGCTCGTCGGTCTCCCAGAACTCGAGCAGGTCATTGGCGGTGATGTCGGCTCGATTGCCGAGCGAGGCGAAGGAGGAGACGCCGAGTGACCTTGCCTGCGCGAAGTCGATCAGGGCCAGGCCGAGGGCGCCGCTCTGGGTGGCGAAGCCGACGTTACCCGCCGGGGGCGTGGTGGGGGCGAAGGTCACATTCAGCCCTGACTGGGGCCTCGTGTCGAGAACGCCGAGGCAGTTGGGGCCGATCAGCCTCATCCCCGCTTCGCGGCAGACCGCGAGCAGCTCCCGCTCGCGCCGCGCCCCCTCGGGCCCGTGCTCGGCGAAGCCGGCGGAGAGGACGATCAGCCCGCGAGCGCCCTTGGCGGCACATTCGCGCGCGACCTCGATCGTCGCCTCCGCGTCGACCGCGAGCACGGCGAGGTCGATCGCGGCCGGTATCTCGGCTACGCTCGCGAAGGCGGCGAGGGACTGCACGCTCTCCGCCGCCCGGTTGACGGCGAAGACCGAGCCCGCGAAGGGCGAGGCGATCAGGTTGTGCAAGACCTCTCCTCCCACCGTGCCCCGGTGACGGGAGGCGCCGATGACGGCGATCGAGGCCGGTTCCACAAAGCGGGCCACCGCCGCCTGCGCGGCGAGGCGGTCGCGGTCCTCGAAACGGGCGATCGCCTCCGGTGAGAGCGAGGTGGGGAATTCGACTCGCAGCCCCTCGGCGCTCGAGGCGATCTCGACCGGGAAGCCGCTCTCGCGGAACATCTCGATCATCCGCTGGTTTTGCGGCAGCACCTCGGCGAGGAAGGTGGCGAAGCCGTTGTCGCTGGCCGCCTCTGCCAGGTGGGCGAGCAGGATCGTCCCCAGGCCGTGGCCCTGCAGCTCATCGGCGACCGCGAAGGCGACTTCTGCCTTGCCTTCGCCGATCTCGATGTACGTGCCGTGGCCGATCGGGCGGTGATCCGCGCCGCGCGAGGCGATCAGCCCGTAGTGCCCGCGGTAGTCGACGCTGGCCATCAGCTGCGCGGCCCGTTCGGTGTCGATCGCCCCGGAGAAGAAGCGAAACGCCTGCGAGGCCGGGTCGAGGCCGTCGAAGAACTCGCGCAGCGCCTGCACGTCGTCGGGTCGCACCGGGCGCAACTGCGCCGTGGAGCCATCGCGCAGGACGACATCGGCCTCGCGGTGGGCTGGGTAGCTCTCGCTCACCGCCCTCCCGGGGGGTCGAGTTCGCCGAGCAGGTCGCAGTATTCGGCCAGCCGAGTCGGTGCCAGGAAGTGCTCGAAGACGCGCCGACGCGCGCGCTCGCCGAGCTCGGCGGCGTGCTTTGGATCCTCGGCCAGGGAGGCAATCGCCTCTGCCAGTGCTCCCAGGTCGCGGGGATCGTCGATCAGCAGGCCGCTGTCGCCGTTAACGATCTGATCCTGAATCCCGCCGACGCGGGTGCCGATCACCGGACGACGCTTCCACATCGCCTCGGCAACGGTCAGCCCGAAGCCCTCGGCGAGACTCTTCTGCACGACGATGGTGGCCCGTCGCTGCAGTGCGTTCACCATCGCTGCGTTTTCGTCGAGATCGTCCATCGGCAGGTTGACCAGATGAATCCGGCTCCGCACCTCAGTGGGTAGGCCGCGCCAGGCCCTACCGACCTCCCGCCAGACCGACGCGCCTTCGGGATCGTCGGCAACGGCTGCGGTGGACGGGCCGGCGAGGACGAGGTGGAGGTCGCGGTCGGCCAGGTGTCGCTGAAAGCAGATGAGCAGCCCGAGGTGATCCTTCAGCCGGTCCCAGCGCGAGACCTGGGTCACGACCGGCGCTCCGTCAGGAAGCTGCGCCTCCTGCACTACCTCGGCGTGGCGCTCCACCCGGGCCGGAGTGCCATCGGCCCGGGTGAAGACGGGCACGGGTGCGGATAGGCGGTGGCCGAGGCCGATCGCGCCGACGATCTGCTCGGCCGTGGCGGGGTCGAGGTCCTGGTTCTTCGGCGAGAACGGGTCGATCGACGGCGCCATCATCCACGCCCGCTCGGGATCGAGGACGTCCCAGAGGTAGGGGCGTCGGGAGAACACGTAGGCGTCGGCGGCGCGGACGTCGGCAGCGAGGAAGTCCCAGGCGCGGCGGGAGAACTCGTCGGGTTGATCGGCTCCGATGTGGCAGCGCCAGATCGCCCGGGCGCCGGCCGCCTTGACCGCCGGTATGAGTCCCGCAGTCTGGGGGTCGTGAAGGAAGACGATGTCCTCCTTCTGCAGGAGCGGAGAGAGGTGGCGGGCGCTTGCGGCGAGGGTGCGCTCATACAGCTCGCGCTGCTCGGGGCCGAGCGCTCCACCGTCGCCGTGATCGCCGTGGAGGTTGTTGTGCAGGCGCTTGGTCAGCTCGAAGAACTCGGCGCGCTCGCGCAGGACGACCCAGCGAGTGTCCACCCCGGCGCCGCGCACGTAGGGAAGCTGGGAACGCAGCATCTCGGCGACGCCGCCGCCGCGCAGGGTCGAGCTGACGTGCCAGATCGCCCGGCCCTCGAAGCGATCGCGCGCGCGCTGGGCCGCGGCCTCGATCCGTGGGTAGTCCTCCCCCATCAGTGGCCTGAAGCGATCGAGCCGGTGGGGCGGGATCTGGACGAACTTCGGGCGGGCCATCTCGCCTCAGAGCGTCCAGTAGCGGGCGACCCCGGCCGCGGCGCGTGAGGTGAGAAGGGCCTCCGGCGCCGCGCTTACAGACTCGCCCCCAC
>DATNGU010000380.1:0-3261 GCA_035605775.1 Solirubrobacterales bacterium
GTTTCGTCGGCTGGAGTGGAGAGCCCGTAGTCGGAGAGGCGACGCCGGGGTACATGATGTGGAGGCACGAGCCCGAGGTGGTCGCCGAGCGGATCGACCGGGACCTGCCCGGCGTTCGTCTCTTCGCCGTCCTTCGCGATCCAGTCGACCGCCTTTACTCGGCATTCGTGCACCACGTCAAGAGGGGCCGGCTCGACCCCGACGAGGACATCGTCGAGCTGGTGGGCCGAACGCCTCCCGAGGAAGACCAGTTGCAGCTCGTCGCCGGCGGCTGGTACGCCCGCAGTCTCGCCCCCTATATGGACCGCTTTGGCGAGCGCCTAGCCGTCTTTCTCAATGAGGACGCGAGGACAGAGCCGGAGGCGCTCTACGCGCAGGCTTTGCGGGCAATCGGGGTCGACGACTCTTTCATCCCCGAGGGGCTGGGCGAGGTCGTCTTTAGCCGCTCCCTCCCCAAGGACACCCGTTACTGGCAGAAGGGGGGAAGGCGAGCGCTGACCACCGAGGAGAAGCAAGCCCTCTCGGAGTACTTCACCGTGGATGTCAATCGGCTGGAGCAGATGCTCGGCCGCGACCTCTCTGCCTGGAGGCACTCGGCTTGATAGCCGTCGCGAGCTGAGGGTTCCGGTGGCGAGCGCTCAGGCCCCGAGCGCCTCCAAGGCGCGTCCGAGGAGGTGCGGATCTATCCGCATGTCGAGGTCATGGGGAGAGCGGCCCGCGACCTCGATCGGTGCTGCCAGCAGCCGCGCGTAAGGCTGGCCAAGGTGCGAGGAGAGGGCGCGGTAGTTGGAGACCGGTTGCCCCGCGGGCGCCGCGAAAAGCTCGAGCACGCCGGTTCCCTCGGGGGAGAAGAGGAGGTTCGTCAGCCCGCCCCCGTGGGGACCGATGACCAGCGAGGCCTCGGCGAAGATCGTGATCTGGCTGGCGAGAGGAAGCCGGGCGCACTCGACCCGCTCGAATCCGTGCTGCTCAAGGACTGCCTGGAGCTCCTCCTCATTGGCCAGCCGTCGCGACGAGACGTCCCCACGGCTCACGAAGAGCCGGCGGCCGCTGCCAGTCATCGAGCGCTTCTCGTCGCCGGCAATTCTAACTTGCAGCCAGCGCGCGTATTCAGCGAGGCGAGAAGAGGGGAATCGCGAAGCGGCTGGGGCGACGCCAGAGGCGAAGGTCACCGCCGGGAAACGGCTAATTCCCGGCCGCAGGTCATGGCAGCGCTCGCCGAGCTCGAGCCGCTCGACCGAGTCGGCCTGGTACCCGCGGCGGCGCGGCGCGAATGCCAGAGGCAGCGAAGCGAGCTCCCGTCCGTACTCCTCGAGCAGCCAGACCCGCGAGATCACGTCCACCCACCAGTGCCAGTAGCCGCCTCGCTGCCCCGAGACCAAAGCCACCGGGCTCGCCTGCGGCTGGGGCTCCACACCGCTCGCGGCGAACGCCCGCAGATCCCGCTCGGCCCGCCGGCGCACGTTGGGCGAGTCGTCGATCGCCTCGGCCACCGGCTTCCCGTCGCGATCGAGCAGGTATGCCCGCCGCGTCTCAGGGGAGACAGCGATCTGAGCGTCGGCGATGGTGATGAGGCTAAGCGGCTGGGCCACCTGGTTCGGCATCCGTTCGGGAAGCGGCACCGGCTCCCCGGCCTCGCCGAGCGAGAAGAGCGGCGGGTTCAGATCGAGCGGCCCGAAGTCGAGGCTGCGCGCCAAACCTCCCGCCTCAGACGCGAAGCGCTCGAAGCCCATCGCCCGCCAGGGAGTGGATCTGGGACAGCAGCGCCGCGCAGCGGTCGGCGAAGGCGTTGCCCTCTGGCAGGCGCTGAACCTGGCGCTCGTCCCGCGAGAGAATTTCGTCGACGAGATCCTCCAGCTCGGCCGGCGTCGAGTAGGTCCGCACGCCTTCGAACCGTCCATCCAGCCCTGCGACCTCGTCGCTGACGATCGTTGCCCCGCAGGCCAGCGCGTCATAGATACGGTTGGAGATGAAGCCGTGCTCGCGCATGTCGTCCCAGTGGTCGCAGAGGACGATCCTGGCCGAGGAGTAGACCTTGCGCAGCTCGTGGTTGGGGACGTGCTCGCCGACGACGTACCTGGTGTCGATCAGGCCCTCCCAGTTGGCGCCGTAGATCGCGAGGTCGCGGTCAGTTGGCAGCAGGTCGCGGACGATCGGTCGCAGGACGCCGCGCGAGTTGGCAACGTATACGAGGTCGCGTTCGTATTGCGGCGAGGGGTCGGGGTAGAACAGAGCCGGATCGGTCGCCTGCTCGAGCACCATCACCGGCGTCGCGGTCCGTTCCCGCAAAGTGGCAGCGAAGCTCTCTGAGGCAACGCAGACGAGGTCGTACCCGTCGCACTCCTCGCCGCTGAGGTCAGTGGGATGGCTGATGTTCCAGAGGACGTTGACCTGGCCCGGCTTGGGGAGGTGGCGGCTCAGCCCCCTGATCACGACCACCACGTCATAGGTGAGAGCCACATCTTCCTCCCACTCCTCCAAGACCTGTATCAGGCAACGGTGGCCGCGGCGTCGGAGGTCGCGCCGCAGCGCCCGCGCGTAGTGGAGGTCGCCCCAGCGCTCGGCCTGCTGCCAATCGGGGGCGCCGATCTTCAGGCAGAAAGAGAGCTTCTGCTCGTGCTCTTCCAGAACCTCGGCCAGCCTTCGGGCTCGGTGCGCGTAGGTGTGATGGCGCAGCACCTCGCCGCGGAAGCGCTTGGCGAGGTGCTCCCGTCGCTCGTCGTCGCCGAGCAGCGCGTCAAGCTGCTCTCTCAGGCTCAGCGCGGAGGTCCAAACCGGGAACTCGTCGCCGAACAGCTCCCGTCCCCCCGACTCGCAGTTGGTAATCGGCAGGGTCCCCGCCGCCAACGCATCGAAGACGCGGCTGTTGACTGCCCCGTAGGGGAGGGTCGGAGCGGCGGTGTCGTCGAGAACCAGCTTCGCCGAGGAGTAGATCGCCGGCAGCTCTTCATACTCCGCGACGCCGTGCCAGTGCGGCTTCAGGTCCCGCACCTCGTCCCAGCCCTTGCCATAGATGTCGAGCCGCTCGCCCTTGCGAGGCTGCAGCCCGGCCTGGATCTCGCGGTCCTTGCCCCAGTGGTTGCCGGTGAAGACGTAATCCGCCTGGCGCTTTGGGTCGGGCGGCAGCGGACGGAAGCGGGCCGGGTTGGTGGCCAGCGGAAAGCGAATGGCTTGGCGGCCGCCGGTCTCTTCGATCAACGCTTGCGAGGGATCCGAGGAAACCAGGAGCACGTCTGCCCGATCGAACCAGGGCTGTTCGAG
>DATNGU010000381.1:0-2860 GCA_035605775.1 Solirubrobacterales bacterium
CCGACTTGCGGGCCGGGCCCTTTTTCGATGGCGAACGCAGACACGGTCAGCGAGCAGCTCAAGATCGCGGGGTTCGAGGACATTACGCTGCAACGCTGCGACCTGCCGCTCAAGATCGGCGACGACCTCGATCACGCGGTGGAGTTCAATATGGCGCTGGGACCAGCGGGTGAGGTATTGCGGCTTTGGGAAGACCGGATCGAAGAGATTCGCCCCAAGATCGCCCGCGAGCTGCGTGAGGTGCTGAGCGAGTTCGACGGCCCCAACGGCGTGATCGCGCCCGCCTCGACCTGGATCGTTGGCGCTACGGCGCCCTCCTGAACGCCGCATCGGACATTGACCACATCAGAGGGGTCAATGTCCGATGCGCTGCTTAAAGGCGGACCCAATAATCTTTCTCCATGGCCGAGGCCGCCCCAACCGAATCGGTACCGGCGCGCCTCGCCGAGATCCGCGAGCAGTTGAAGCTGCTCTCGGACTACCTTTGACCCAGCTTCGTTAGAGACCGAGGCCGAGCGCCTCGAGACTGAGATGGGGCAGCCTGGCTTCTGGGATGACCAGGATGCTGCCGCTCGCACGTCCGCTGCCCACGCCGCCGCGCGGCGCAAGCTGAAGACCTTCCGCGAGCTCGAATCCGAGGCCGGCGACCTCGACGATCTGGCCGAGATGGCGGCCGAGGACGAGGAAATGGCCGCCGAGCTGTCCACCCAGATGGCCTCGGTGCAGCGCCGGCTCGCCGAGCTGGAAGAGGCGCGCCTGTTCAGCGGTGAGTACGACGGCGGCGACGCGGTGGTCTCGGTCCACGCTGGGGCAGGGGGGACCGACTCACAGGACTGGGCTGAAATCCTGCTGCGGATGTACCTCCGCTGGGCGGAGCGGCGCGGTTTCGAGGTCGAGATGAAGGAGGCCTCGGCGGGGGAGGAGGCCGGCCTTAAGTCAGCGACCTTCGTCGCCCGCGGCGAGAACGCTTACGGTCTGTTCGCCGCCGAGCGCGGCGTTCACCGGCTGGTGCGGATCTCCCCCTTCGACTCCTCGGCGCGCCGCCACACCAGCTTCTCCCAGGTCGACGTCGGACCGCTAGTCGACGAGGGAGTTGAGGTCGAGATTGACGACGGCGATCTGCGAATCGATACCTACCGCGCTTCGGGCGCGGGCGGCCAGCACGTCAACAAGACCGACTCGGCCGTGCGCATCACCCACCTGCCCACCGGGGTCGTCGTCCAGTGCCAGAACGAGCGCTCGCAGACCCAGAACAAGGCGGTGGCGATGCAGCTCTTGCGCTCGAAGTTGATCGAGCTGGAGGAGCGCAAACGCGCCGAGACGTTGGCCAAAGAGCGCGGCGAAGTGAAGGAAGTCGCCTGGGGCTCGCAGATACGCAGTTACTTCCTCCACCCTGACCAGCGGGTCAAAGATCATCGCACCGGGCACGAGGTGGGGGACGCCCAGCGGGTCCTCGACGGCGACATCGACGACTTCATCCGCGACTACCTGAACAAGACCGCGGCTTCGTCCGCGAGGTAGCCGGGGCCTCGGTGGAGTCGCTGACCTACGTGGAGCGGGCGGCCGAGCGTGAGCCGAGCGGTCTTCTGTTCCTCCACCACGGCCGTGGGACCGACGAGCGGGACCTGCTCGGCCTTGCCGACGTTCTCGATCCTGAGCGTCGGTTGCGCGTGGTCGCCCCGCGCGGGCCGCTGACGCTCCCTGGATCCCCCGGTTATCACTGGTATCTGGTCCCCCGCGTGGGCTATCCGGACCCCGAAACCTTCCACGCCGCCCGTGGCGCCCTCGCCGATCTCCACGATCGGCTCTGGGAGGAGACCGCGATCGGGCCGTCTCGCACCGTGCTCGGTGGTTTCTCGATGGGAACGGTGATGAGCTACGCGATGGCCCTGGGAGCCGATCGTCCGCCGGTTGCCGGGATTCTCGCTTTCAGCGGCTTCGTGCCCGTCGTCGTGGGCTGGCAACCCCATCTGGAAGATCGTCGCCAGACCCGCGCCTTCATCGCTCATGGCAGCGCCGACCCGATCATCGAGGTCGGCTTTGCCCGCCGCGCCAGGGATCTGCTTGAAGCGGGTGGCCTCGAGGTCGAGTACCGAGAGTCCGGTATCGGCCACCAGATCGACCCCGCGCACCTGTCGGACGCGGCCCACTGGCTTGGGCAAGTGGTTCCGGACCGCGACGAGTGACCACGGACCGCAGCACGGCGGCGGTGGCGGAAACCTAGTCCGTCTGAGACCAGACGGTTTGACGCTCGGTCGCGCGTTTGACCGTCAGTTGCTCGGTCTCGAAGCGTCGGCAGTTACCGGGGGCGTTGGCGATGTGGAGTCGTACGGTGAAGCGGCCGGCTGCCTCGACTTTGGCCATCTCCGAGTCGCCCAGAGTCTCGGTCAGGCGAATCACGCCGCTGCGGCCGAGGTGGCGCTTCACCGTTCCCAGGCGGAGGGTTCCCTTACCACCCTTAAGGCTGTAGTCGATCGTAGCCCCGGTGGGTTCGTAGGTCGTGTAGCCGACCGTCAGCCGCGCGCTCCTATGCGAGTCAGAGGCGACGACCCGTGCACGGGCGCTTCTCAGCAGGCACTCTTCGGGCGCGACTGAGCTATTGGCAGCGGCCTTCTCGCTGCGCTTGTCTGCCCCACCTTCACAAAGCTGTTCGACTTCGACCTCGCCGAGTTCGCCTTCTTCGAATTCTTCCTCAGCGGTTTCGCATTCGCTTTCTTCGAATTCGCCTTCTTCGTCAGCCTCGAGTTCTTCTTCGAAGGCGAGCGGAACGACGTCCGGAGCCAGCGGGGCCGCGTGCGATGCCTTGACTCCCAGCAGCAGCATCGCCAGGATCAGCGGCACGACGAACGTCGCCAGCCAG
>DATNGU010000382.1:0-2602 GCA_035605775.1 Solirubrobacterales bacterium
CGGTCTCCTCGCCGCCGATCTCGACCCGCAGCCTGATCGGATTCACTACGTAGCTTCGGTAAAAGGCAGAGATCGCCGCCCAGCTGTAGTAGTAGGGCCCGGTTCGTGACTTGAGGCGCGGATGCGCGTCGACTCGCTTGACCACGGTGGCGTCGATGCCCACCCCGCAGGAAAAGACGAAGTGGCGCTCACCCGCCCTGCCCAGATCGATCTTTCGGGGTGCCCAATCGTCGAGCATGGCGAGCAGGTGCTCGGTCGCGTCGACGACGTCGTTAGGGATGCCAAGGGTGCGGCAGACGACATTGGTGGAGCCGCCGGGCAATATCGATACCGGCACGTCGGTGCCGGCGAGGCCGTTAGCGACCTCGTTCAGCGTGCCATCGCCGCCAAACGCCACGACGACGTCATAACCGTGGTCGCGTACCTCGCGGCCGATCTCGGTGGCGTGGTTCTGCGCCTCGGTGGCGACGGTCTCCACCTCATAGCGACCCTGCAGCGCGTAGACGACGAGGTTCTTGAGCCGATCGGAGACGGTCGTCGCGTAAGGGTTGACGATCAGCAGCATCCGCTTCTTGGCGGGCTTGCGTGCTTTTCCGGAGCCGAGCCTGACCATCGAGCGTTGCAATCTATGCGGGCGAGCGCGGTAGCGTCGCTGCACCGGTCACGGGTAGCATCGCGACGATCATGGAATTCCCGCTCTACTCGAGGGTCCGGGCCGCCTGTGGAGCCGTCGTGGTCACCTTGGGCGTATGCGCGATGGCCGAAGGCTCCGCTGCCACGCCGATGGATTGCGCCCGCTTCTCGAGTCAGGCCGTGGCCCAGGAGCGTTTCGGTGCTTTGGGCGGCAGTCCGTCCCACAACGTCGCCGGCCTCGACGCAGACCGGGATGGCGTCGCCTGCGAGGGCCTGGCGGCGCCCTACCAGGGCTTCGCAACCATCGCCTACAACCTGAAAAGGCGGTTCTTCTACGGCACGGCCACGATGCCACCGAAGCGCTCTGGGGACAGTTTCGCCTGCCTGGCGGGCAACCGCCACTTCCCGGAGGGGCCGCGACTGGTGCGGATCCACCGGCTGACGCCGGAGGGCGATCGGGTCGTCTCGCGAGCTATCGGCGCCGAAGCGAAGCCCGCCAGCGGGCGCCTCGTCTGGAAACTGGACAAGGACGTCGTCCCGGCCGGCCGCTACTACGTCAGCTTTGAAGAACAGGTGCCCCTTTCCCCGTACAGGCCGAGCGAATGTCCCGAATTCCGCTCGCCTGAGACCCGCTTGCCGCAGCCGGCCACCTAGCCGGTTGCCTCATAACGCACCACGTCGCCGTCCTCGACTTCGCGCACCCGCCCTTCGTTGAGCAACAGGTCGGCGTGCCCGATCACCTCGGAGAGGGTGAGGAAGGCTTGGGTGACGGCGACGTCACCCCAGATCGCCTGCGCAATCTCATAGCCCGTGCGAGGGCGCTCGGCGATCAGGCCGTAGATCTTCTCCTTGCGCCGCTCGTGTTTGGCAAGGCGGTCGTCGATCAGGGCGACGTGGTCGACTATCGGCTCGCCGTGGCCGGAGAGGACGATCTCGGCCGGCATCTCGCGGGTCGCTTTCATCGACTCGATGTAGGTGACCAGGGCTTGGGTCCGTTGGGAGGAGCCGTCGAGTGGCCGGGTGATCAGGGGATTGGAGGATATGTGGGAGATCAAGTGGTCGGCGGCGATCAGGATGCGGCGACGCTCGTCCCAGAAGACGGTGTCCGAGGGACTGTGCCCGGGCCTGTGCAATACCCGCAGGGTGCGGTCGCGGAAGCTGAGTTTCTCGCCGTCGGCGAGCGGTCGGGTCACCTCGGCTTTCGAGCCCCAGCCACGAAAGCTTTTCGAGACGCTCTGCAGCGCGAAGGCGACCTCCTGCGGGATGCCGTTGCGAAGCATCAGCTCGACCGCGAAGGCATCCTCGCGCTCGGCGTCCTCTCCAAAGTTGGCGAGCCGCTCGGCCGCCAGGCCGAGCGCGGCGACCTCTGCACCCGAGTGCTCAACCACGATCTCGACCAGGCCAAGGTGGTCGATGTGCTGGTGGGTGAGGATGACCAGCTCCAGATCGTCGATCGAGTGACCGTGCTGGGCGAGCTGGCCCTGCAGCTCGTCGAGCGCCTTGCCCGAGTTGGGACCAGTGTCGATCAGGGTCAGCGGCTCGTCCTCGAGCAGGTAGCAGTTGACCCGGCCGACCGCGAACGGCGTCGGGATGCGGAGGCGATGGATCCCGGCCAGCGCGGCCTGCTCCAGCGCCCCCTCGGGGGTGGGCGCGCTCACGCCCGGATCAGTCCCAAGACCTCGTCACGTTTTGCTTCCATGTCCTCGCGGGAAATGAGCGACTCGAGGTTGAGGCGGAGCAGCGGCTCGGTGTTGGAGGGTCGGACGTTGAAGTGCCAGTCGGGATAGTCGACCGAGATCCCGTCGAGATGGGTCTGCTCGCCGTCCGAGTAGCGCCCGGCGATCTCCTCCATCTTTGCCTCCGGATCCGTGACTTCGGAGTTGATCTCGCCGGAGATGAAGTACTTGGAGCGAAACTCGGCCATCAGCTCGGCGAGGCTGCGCCCGTCCCTCGAGATCAGCTCCAGCAT
>DATNGU010000383.1:0-2016 GCA_035605775.1 Solirubrobacterales bacterium
ATCGCGAACTCGTCCATGTTGGTCTTGCCGAGCACCTCCGCACCCGCACCGGCGAGGCGCCATACGGCGTGGGCCGTGTAGAGCGGTCTATGGCCTGCGAGAATGCGTGAGCCAGCCGTGGTCTCGACGCCCTCCGTGCAGAACAGATCCTTTACCGCGATTGGAATCCCGCCGAGCGGCCCCTCTCCCCCTCCCTCTCCTTCCTCGGCTCGCCATAGGTAGGCGTTCAAATCGTCTCCGGCCGCTGCCTCTCGCCACGCTCCGAAGTACTCATCCGGTGAGACGTCTCCCGCCGCGATTCGCGCCGTCGCTTCGGCAACGGTCAGTTCGAGCAGCTCGCCCATCAGGAGTCGGCCTGAGGGGAGGGCACCCGGAAGGCTCCCTCCGTAGGGTCGGGCGCCTGTTCCAACACGACCTCTTGTGGCCAGCTCGGTCGCGGCTCGTCTGGCCGCAGGATGTTCTCCAGCGCTACCACGTGGGAAGTGGGAAGCACGTCGTCGAGGTCCAGCTCCGCGATCCGGTCGACATGCTCGAGGATCCCCGAGAGCTCGCCGGCCATCTTCTCTATTTCGGGCTCGGATAGCCGCAGGCGCGCCAGCTTCGCGACATGAAGAACCTGCTCCCGCTCGATCACGCGCCTGATTCTAGGTTCTAGGGTGCGGTGACCGTGCGCGAGCGAGCAGCGAGGCATTCCACCGGCCGGCTGGGAAGGTGGTACGGCGAAACCTCGGCGTAGACGCGCTCGCCGCGAAGGGCGGCGGGCGATTTCATCTGCCATTCGTTCCCATAGGGGGTGAGGCGCGCCACGAGGTCATCGTGGCCGGGTATCGCTTTGCGGACACGAATGGTGCTCAGTTCGCAGAACTGCCCGGGAGCGTCAGAAGCAACGGTGCCGCTGATCTTGTGGGCGGGGCGGTCGACCGCGATCGTCAGCGTGACGGCGTAGACGTGGCTGGTCTCGCTCGAGGCCGTCGGCGTGACCGCGAGGATCGCCGCTATCGAGACGACGAGCATTCCCAGCCGCCTTCTTTTTCCCATCGCTCCAAGGTAACAGCCGGGCCTGGAGATCCGATCCCGCCACTCCTCACCCTGGCTGCTTAGCCAGTTAGAGTGCCCGCACTGATGCGGGGCGCGACGGCAGAGAGGTTCGTGGTCCTCAGCCTGCGGCTGATGGCGGTCAGCTTCGCCATCGTCGGAATTCTCTTCATTGCGGTGCCGAGCGGTGTCCTCGACACGATCTCCGATCTCGGCGACTCGCTTGGCGGCTTCACGCGGGCGCCGCACGGCGAGGAGCAGCTCTGGCTGGCGCTCGCCTTCGCCTACATGGTTGTGATCACGGGCATCTGCCTGGTCGCCCAGGCCGATGTAGTGCGCTACCGGCCGCTGCTGCTGGTTCTGGCCGCCGGCAAGACCGCTTCCTCGCTGGGCTCGCTGGGCTTCTTCCTCTTCGACCAGGATGTTTTCATCTACCTGCTCAACTTCTTGGTCGACGGCTTCCTCGCGGTGGCGTCGCTCTGGCTCTGGTCGCTGAGCGGCAGGGTCGACCGCCCCGCGACCCCTGGCTGACAGCGCTCGCCGGGGCTGTCGGCCGCCGAGCAGCGCACCCTGAGCGCGATCTGCGAGGCGATGGCCCCCGCGTTAGACGGGCTGCCCGCGGCCGAGCGTGAAGTCGACGTATCCGGGCCGGTGGGGCAGTTCCTCGGCTCCCTCTCGCCGCGTGTCCTGGTCCGTGTGCAGCTGGGTCTGCGCGCCTTCGAGTGGCTTCCCTTTCCCTGGCGATTTAGCCGCCTCGAGCCGGCTGCGCGCGAGGACTTCCTGCGGCGCATGGAGGACTCTCGCTTCGGCCTGCACCACGAGCTGCTGCTGATGGCAAAGACCTTCACCACGCTTGGCTACTCGATCGACCCCAGGGTTGAGAAAAGGCTGGGCCTGGAGACGAGCTGCCGTGTCGCCGATGTCCAGCCACCGGAGCCGACCGGGTCGCTTGGCGACACCGACCCGCTCGGCGATGGCGAG
>DATNGU010000384.1:0-2109 GCA_035605775.1 Solirubrobacterales bacterium
CGATCTTCCCGGCCCAAAACCGGCTGTTCCACAATCTTGGCGGCGGCTTCGCGGAGGTCACCGACTCCGCCGTCCGCAGCATCCTCTACTCCACGGCGATCGCGGTCGGCGACATCGACGGCGACGGCTGGAAGGATCTCATACCAGCCGGACGAAATGGTGACGGATCGATTGGACGCCTGAGGCGTTGTGGCGGCATTGCCCTCGGAGATGCCGCCGTGCCTGCACCTTTGCCGATCCGCACCGCCCATGACGCGGCCGAGTTGCGCCGCTTTGCCCGTCGCGAACGCGACGGGCGCGTTAGCGCGCGCCTGCTGGCGCTGGCCAACGCTCTCGACGGCCTGCCCCGCGAGGCGGCGGCCAAGGTCGCCGGCATGACCGGGCAGACCCTCGGCGACTGGGTGCACCGCTACAACGCGGAAGGAGTCGAGGGCCTGAGGGACCGGCCCCGTCGCGGCCGCCCCTGCGCGCTCGACGAGGGCCGGCAGGCCGCGCTCAAAGCGCTGGTCCTCAGGGGTCCGAACCTGGGGCGCGACGGCTGCGTCGCCTGGCGGGCCCGCGACCTATGCGCCCTGGTCGAGGAGCGCTTTGGGGTCCGCTACGGCGAGAGCGGTATGCTCCGCCTGCTTAAGGGTCTCGACCTCTCGTGGCAGAAGACCAGGCCGGTCCACCCCGCGGCCGATTCGAAGGCGCAAGAGCGGTTCAAAAAACCATGCCCGGCCTGATCGAGGGCCTCGCGCGCGAGCACCCCGGGAAACGCGTCGAGCTGTGGTTCATGGACGAGGCGCGGGTCGGGCAGAAGGGCAGTCTCACGCACGTCTGGTACCAGAAGGGCGTGCGCCCGCGCGGGATGCGGCAACAGGGCTTCGCCTCCGCCCACCTGTTCGGCGCGGTCTGTCCCGAGCGCGACGCCGGCGTCGCCCTGGTGCTGCCCGAGGTCTCGACTGCAGCCATGGACGTCTTCCTGGCCGAGTTGGCGCGGGCCGTGTCGGCCGAGACCCACGTCGCGCTCGTGCTCGACGGCGCCGGCTGGCACGTCAGCGAGGAGCTGGCCGTGCCGGCGAACCTGACCCTGATCCACCTGCCGCCGTACAGCCCTGAACTCAACCCGGTCGAACGGGTGTGGGAGCACCTGCGCGACCGCTGGCTCAGCCACCGCGTGCTCGCCGGCGGCTACGAGGCCGTGGTCGACGCAGCTTGCGCCGCCTGGAACGCGCTCCTCGCCGAGCCCGGACGGCTGCGCTCGCTCACCAGCTTCCCCTGGCTGCCCGCGTCCGTCACCAATTCATGAGGCCGGTATAATACCAAATCCGGTTGATGCGTGCGGGGAATGGCGCGACGGGGTAGGCTGCAGCGATGCCAGCCCCAGCATTGGTTGCTCACCTGAGCACGGCGGAGCTGGGCCAGCGTTATCGAGCGGCCCGGCAGCCCATTGAGCGGTCACACCTGCAGATCGTCTGGCTGTTGAGCCAAGGTCGGAGCGAGCGTGACGTGGCGGCGATCAGCGGCTACGGCCGGCGCTGGATCGGCGTGATCGTGCATCGCTATAACGAGAAAGGGCTGGACGGGCTCGGCGATCACCGCGGCAAGAATGCTGGCGCCAAGCCGCTCCTGGATAAGGAGGGCGAGGCGGTGCTCAAGACGGTCCTGGCCGAGTTCCCAGCCGATGGGGGTCTTTGGACCGGGCCCAAGGTCGCGGCATGGATGAGCACCCGGCTCGGCCGCAAGGTCTGGCCGCAGCGGGGGTGGGACTACCTGAAGAAGCTCGGGCATAGTCTGCAGATGCCCCGGCCGCGCCATGCCAAGGCGGCGAGTGCCGAGGAGCAGGCGCTATATAAAAAAGCTTGCCGAGCGGATGGATGAGCGCCGGAAGGAGAACCCCAAGCGGAAGGTCGAGCTGTGGGCGTTCGATGAGCACCGGGTCGGGCTGAAGCCGATCCTGCGTCGGCAATGGGCACCCAAAAGGCAGCGCCCGATCGCCCTCGGCCAGCACCGGTTCGAGTGGCTCTATCTCTACGGCTTCGTCCACCCGAGCAGCGGGGCGGTGGTTTGGTTCGTCTGCACCACGGTCGACACCGATCTCTTGAGCGTCGTCCTGGCAGCGTTCGC
>DATNGU010000385.1:0-6823 GCA_035605775.1 Solirubrobacterales bacterium
CGATCCAGCCCATGCCCTCGTTGCTGGTCGCCTTGACGCTGACCCGGGCCGAGGTCGTCTCGGCAAGGACGCGCTCCATCTCAGCCCGGTGAGGCGCCAGCCGCGGCTCCTCGCAGACGATGGTCGCGTCGACGTTGACGATGCGACCGCCGATCGTGCCAACGACGGTGCTCAGCATGTCGATCGAGTCGGCGTCGCGCCAGCGCTCGTCATCGTCGGGGAAGAGGGTGCCGATGTCGCCTCCCCCGGCGGCACCGAGCAGCGCGTCGATAACGGCGTGGGTAAGGACGTCGGCGTCGGAGTGGCCGCTCAGCCCGCGCTCGTGGTCGATCTCGACCCCACCCATGATCAAGGGCCGGCCCTCGGCAAAGCGGTGGCTGTCGTAACCGATGCCGACGCTCATCTCAGCGATTGTCACCTACCCGCGAGGGAAGCGGCTCCAACCTGCGTCCCCGCCGCTTGAAGGTGCAGATGTTCCCCACCCCGAGCTCGCCAAGAAACTCGAGCGCCGACTCGTAGCCAAGGCCCACTTGCTCTGGAAGATGGGCGTCGGAAGAAAGCGCGAAGGCCGCCCCCGCCTCAACGCACATCTCGGCGAAGGCGCGAGACGGATAGAGCTCGCCAACCGGCTTACGCAACCCAGCGGTTGAGACCTCGACCGCGATCCCGCTCGCCGCGATCGCCTCGACCGCGGGCTCATAGAAATGGCGTGGGTCGCGCGATGGCAGCGGCCGGCCACGACCCCAGACCTTGACCAGATCGGGATGGGCGAGGATGTCGAAGAGGCCCGAGCGGGCGCACTCCGCCAACGCCTCGAAGTAGCGGCGCCAGACCTCGTCGGCATCCCCCTGCCCGTCCCAGACGTCCCAACCTTGGTGGTCTACCGCCGCTTCGCCGACGAAGTGGACCGAGCCGACCACGTAATCGAAGTCGCGCGCCTCGAGCAAGTTCGCGGTGCGGTCCTCGGCTCCGGGTATGAAGTCGCACTCGACCCCGAGCTTGAGGCCGGCGCCACGCACGAACTCGCAGTAAGCGTCGAGGTCGTCGCGCGCCTGTTCCTGCCAAAAGGGATGGCGCCAGAGGTCAAGTGCCTGGGTGAAGCGATAGACGTGCTCAGAGACCCCGAGCTCATCGACCCCGGCTGCGGTTGCCGCCTCGCGGTAGCGCTCGACATTCTCGGCGGTGAAGTACCGCTCCGGCGGCGTGTCGGGCTCGTCGGGGCGCAGATGTAGGTGGTAGTCGGTCAGCACAACCCACAAGTTATGGCCTGGGTGGACGGTGCCGGTGCCAGGAGGTCCATATTAGGCACTTGAGCACCGGCACGCCTCGATAGGGTCGGCGCATGGTCCACCTGCGGATCGTCGTCCCGTCGGATCGGTCCGAGAAGGTGCTCGGACTGCTCGGAGCGTCACCGTCTGTCTGCAATCTGGTCTACCTCGCCGGCGCCGCCCGCCAACCAAGTGGCGACGTCGTTCTCTGCGACATCGCCCGCGAGGACGTCAGTGTGCTGATCGAGGACCTGAAGGAGCTGGGGGTTGCGCGAGACGGATCGATCGCCCTCGAGCAGATCGACTCGCAGATCTCCGACGCCGCCAACCGAGCCGAGAAGGCAGCACGGGGGGCTCCATCCGACGCGGTGGTCTGGGAGGAGGTCGAGGCCCGCACCTCGGAGAGCAGCGAGCTGGGCGGCAACTTCCTCATCTTCATGATCCTCGCCTGCCTGATCGGCTCGGTGGGGATCTTCACCGGCTCGCCGATCCTGATCGTCGGGGCGATGGTCGTCGGCCCCGAGTTCGGCCCGCTGGCCGGCCTCTGCGTTGCCGCGGTCGAGCGCCGCCGGGGAGTCGCCCTGCGCTCGCTGACCGCCCTCGCCGTCGGCTTCCCGGTGGGAATAACCGCGGCCTTCCTGTTCACCTTGATCTGCGTCGCGACCGGCCTTGTCGATACCGACTTCAAGAGCATCGACAACCCCCTGACCCAGTTCATCGCCAAGCCGGACGCGTTCTCCGTCATCGTCGCCGTCTTCGCCGGAGCAGCGGGCGTCCTCTCCCTCACCTCGGCCAAGTCCGGAGCGCTGGTCGGGGTACTGATCTCGGTAACGACGATCCCAGCCGCAGCTAACATCGGTGTTGCCGCGGCGCTCGGCAACTGGGACGACTGGCGCGGCGCGATGGCGCAGCTCAGCATCAACCTCCTCGGCATCGTCGCCGCCGGTGTCGGCACCCTCTACGTCGAGCGCAGGCTCTTCGAACGCCGCCGCGCTCGTCACCTCGATGACGGCACGCGAGCCGCCGCCGGACTGCCGGGCCAACGCTAGGCGCCTACCTGAGCAGAAGGAACACCAGGACCGCTACGAAGCAAACCTGACCCACGCCCAGCGCCACCCCAAGGCTGGCCGCACCGAGCGCGCCGGCGACGGCTGCGCCGAGGAAAAATGCGGCGGCAATGACGACGAGCTGGCGAATCACCGCTCGGCCAGAAGTTGCTCGGCAAGGCGCAAATCGAGCGGCGTCGTCACCTTGAGGTTCCCGGGAGACGAAGGGTGGACCAGCACCCGGCCGCCAGCCGCCTCGACCAGCATCGCCTCGTCGGTAGCCGACTCAACCTGGCTCGGGTCGGCATCAAGGGCACGGCGCAGCACCTCGGCCCGGAACACCTGAGGCGTCTGAGCGGCCCAAAGCGCTCCGCGATCGACGGTCTCCTCCACCACGTGTGCTCCACTGGGGATCCCTACGCCATCAAACGGAGCGTTCGTCGGGCCCGTGGATGCCGGGACGCGCTTGATCGTGTCGGTGACCGGGGTCGCGGCGATTGCGCCATCCGCGCCCGGATCTGCGACCAGGGTGGCGATCACGCCCTCGACCAGCCCGGGCGTTGCCAGCGGTCGGGCCGCGTCGTGGATCGCGACCAGCTCGGTTCTCACCGTTTTGAGGGCGTTGGCGACCGATTGCGAGCGGGTGTTGCCGCCGTCGACCAGGTCAAGGTCGCCACCGCCCAGGTCGTGGACGTGGCCCGGCGGGCAGGCGACGACGATCGAGCGCACGCTCGCCGTGGCCCGCATCGCCGCGACCGACCACTCGACCATCGGCCTGCCGGCAAGCTGTACGAAGGCCTTCGGACCGCCGGCTCCGAGCCTCTCCCCGGAGCCGGCAGCCGCGATGACCGCGGTGACGGATGCTGCAGCGCTGCTAGGCGGCGGTGGCGGCGAAGCGGTCCTCCAGCAGCCCGTCGAGGTACTCCTCCGCGCCCTCCTCGTCCTTGTCGAGCGCGTACATGAACTCCGAGGCGAGGATCTTCTTCGCCCGCGTGTACATCTGCTTCTCGCCGGTCGAGAGACCCTTCTCCATCTCGCGGAGCGCGAGGTTGCGAACCACCTCGGCGAGCTCGAAAACATCGCCGGTCTTGATCTTCTCGCGGTTGTACTTGAAGCGCCGGTTCCAGTTCTTCGGCATCTCCGAAACGTCGTCAGTGAGGACGCTTGTGACTTTCTTGATTTCGACCTCGTCGATCACCCGCCGCAGCCCCGCCTTGCCAGCGTTCTCGCAGGGGACCATCACCGTGAGTTCGTTGTGGAGGATCTTGATCGTGAGGTATTCACGCTCCTCCCCCATCAGGTGCCGCGTTTCTTTCTTCATCACCAGACCAGCTCCGTGGTGCGGATAGACGACCTTGTCGCCCTCCTCGAAGTCGCAGACGTACACGACCTCCTCGGCGCTGATCTCGGTGGCCTCCTCTAGCTCGGGAATCGCTTGCTCCTTTCCATTTGTGACGGCCTCCATAGCCATCAACTCTGTAAGTACCGGTCGACCTGATCGACCTCCTGGAGCCTCCGCAGGCCCTCGCGGATGTCCTTGGCCCTCGTCGGGCCGACTCCGTCAACGGCCTCGAGGCTGTCGTCAGGGGCCGCCAGGACCTCCTCCAAACCGCCAAGGTCCTGGATGATCTTCTGGACGACAAGCTTGGGAATGCGGGGGATACGGCCCATCACCCGGTAGCCACGGGGGGCGACCGGGAAATCAAGCGTGTTGAGCTTGCGGTCGTAGCCGAGCAGCTCGGCGAGGCGGCCGAAGTCGAGCACGTCCTCGTGCGGCATCCGCGCCAGCGATTGCAAAACGGTGTTGAGGTTCCCCTCGGAGTCTTCGACGCTGTAGTCGCGGATCAACGCCGACTTGTCGGCGGCGACGCCGACCATCGTCTCCTCGAGCTGCATCTCGATCAGGCGCCCCTCGGTACCAAGCTCGACGATGTAGCGCTCGACCTCGACCGCCATCCGCGTCGTCAGCTCGGCTCGCTGCAAGACGGTGAGCGCGTCGTAGAGAACCCCGCCGCCCTCGAACTCGAGCACGGTGAGGCGGTTGGAGACCTGTTCGAGCCGCTCGCGGTACTTCTCCAGCGTGGCCAAGCCCTGGTTTGCCTTGGCTAGTACTGCGGGGATCTCCTGCAGGATGTACTTCGTCCCCTCGACGTAGAGGGAGACGACGTCGCGGCGCTGCGAGATCGCAACAACGAGGGCGTTGGTCTGTTTGGAGACGCGCTCGGCGGTACGGTGACGGGTCCCGGTCTCGGCCGAGAGAATCGTCGGGTCCGGCATCAGCTGGACGTTGGCCCAGACGATCTTCGTCGCCTCGGGGTTGAGGACGATTGCCCCGTCCATCTTTGCCACCTGGTAGAGCATCGCCGGCGTGTAGTCGATGTCGAGGCGGATCCCTCCGGAGAGCATGTGGGAAATATCCCCCGGATCGCCGACGACAATCAACCCACCGGTACTGGCGTGGACGATATTGTCGATCCCCTCGCGCAGGGCACCGCCGGGAGCGACGACATCCAGGGCCCTTAGTAGCCGGGGATCTTGCCGTTCCGCTAGCTCGTGAAGCTCATCCCCTGGCGGCGAAGACATCTCCTCTAGGATGGCAAATTCCGCTCTGGAATGCGGTCTGGCTAATCTTGACTGGACAGGTCGGGAAGGACGTTGTCAAGCGAATCGGTCACTTAGGGGCATCCCGGCAGGGGTTCCACTTAACTTTTTCCGAAAAAAGCTTATGGCTGTCCGCGATTGTTGCCGCGGAAAAAGTACAAGACGTTCCACCCCTACCGGGATGCCCCTGGGCCGCTAGAGGTGAAACCTGCGGTGATGGGCGTGGGGCTCGGGTATCGACCTCTCGCTATCCCGAACAAAAGCCCAGGTCAGGCACGCGCCGACCGCGCAGAGGGCGACCAGCACCCAGGTCGAGCCACCGACGGCATCCGCGAACGAGCCGTTCTCATCAAGCAAGACATGGAAGACGGCGCCGGTGACCGCAAGGGCGATCGTCCCCGCCATCACCCGGTCCATCGCCAACACGCCCGAAGCGATGCCCACCTTCTCGGCCGGCATTGCGGCCATCGCGGCGGTGGACATCGGCGCGTAGACGAGGCCCAGCGCCACCCCGAAGGGCAGGTATCCGGCCAGCAGAAGACCGTAGGGGCTGCCGGCATCGATCTGAGTCAGGGCCAAGAGGCCCACCGTTCCCAAAACCATCCCCGCGGCCATCAGCCTTCGCGCCCCGAAGCGGGCAATCAACCGTCCCGAGAAGGGGGAGACGAAAATCATCGGGACAGTGATCGGCAGGATCATCAAACCGCTCAGAACGGCGGAGTGGCCGCGCACGTCCTGCAGGTACTGGGACTGAAAGAACATCACCGACCAGTAGGCACCGACCAGAGCGAAAGCGGCAGCACTGGCACCGAAGTAGGGGCCGTTGCGAAAGAGGGAGAAATCGACGATCGGTTCCGAGACGCGGTGCTCAATCAACCAGAACGCATATAGGCAGACGAGACCGAGCAGCGCCAACGCGGCGGTAGCCTCCACCCCCCAGACCCGCGCCTGAACCAAAGCGAGGACGGCGGCAGTAAGCCCGATGGCGAGCGCGGCCAGGCCGGGTACGTCGATCCGTCGGCCAGAGCCGGGGTCCCTCGACTCCGGCGCGGCGAACGCAGTGATCGCGATCCCGACGGCGGCGATCGGCAAGTTGATCCAAAAGATCAGCCTCCAGTCGAAATCGACCAGAGCGCCGCCGACAAGCGGGCCGGTCCCGAGTGCTACGGCCGAAATCCCCGCCCAGATGCCAAGCGCGCGAGCCTGCTGCCCAGCGGGGAAGACGTTGCAGACGATCGCCAGCGAGAGCGGCAGCATCGGCGACGCCCCCACTCCCTGCAGCACTCGACCGGCGATTAGGGTCAGCTCTCCCTGCGCCGCCCCCGAGAGGACCGAGCCGAGGGTGAAGACGCCCATTCCTGCAAGGAAGAGCCGCTTGCGGCCGAACACGTCGCCGAGCCGGCCCGCCGTGACGACGAGCGCCGTTATCGCCAGCAGGTAGGCATTCATGACCCACTGCAGCCCCGTCGACGTCGCTCCAACGTCGTGACGGATGCTTGGCAGCGCCAGCGCCACCACGGTCGAGTCGAGCATCAACAAGAAGAGCCCGGCGCAGGTGCCGGCAAGGGTCCACCACTGGCGCGACATGCGGGCAGGCTATGCAGTGGCGAGGTCGCGCTCGGGGTCGATGCCCCAGCGCTCGCCGACCTCGGCCAGGCCCTCGTCCAGGGCCCAGCGGTCGGGGCGCTCCTCGCCCTGGTGTGTTGGACTGGCGCCCTTTAGCGCCATGCAGCCAGTGTTGTCGCCCACGACGCGGATTGCCGCGACGTCGTCCTCGCTCAGCCGCTGCTCCGCCGGCAGCGCCGCCAGTTCGACCCTCTTGGCCTCGATCGGACAGGCTTCGGGGCCGGCCTCCTGTATCAGCGTCGGCGCCACGCACGCAACCGCCGGGTGGGCGAGATTCCACTG
>DATNGU010000386.1:0-8896 GCA_035605775.1 Solirubrobacterales bacterium
GCTTGACCCCGAGCACCGGCACAGCGAGGAGGAGGAGCAGGGCCGAGGTCGACAGCGCCACCGCGACCGGATGCCGCATCACGCCGTGGGCGAGCCGGTACCAGCCGCCTGACTCGTCGGAGACCGCCGGTCCGCGCCGCAGCGAGAGAGCGTTGACCCGCTCGCCGAGCAGGGCGAGCAGCGCCGGCACGAGCAGCAGCGCGCCAAAGGCGGCGAAGATGGAGACGATCGCGCCGCCGGCGCCGAGCGAGTAGAGGAAGCGCTGGGGGAGGAGCGTCAGCGCCGCCATCGCGGCCGCAACCGTGAGTCCGGAAAAGACGACGGTGCGGCCGGCGGACTCGACCAGGCGACGGTGCGACTCCTGGCTCGGGCCGTCGCGCTCGAGCTCCTCGCGGTAGCGGGTGACCATCAGCAGGCCGTAGTCCACCGCCAGCCCGAGCCCCATCGCCGTGGTGATGTTGAGCGCGAAGACGGAGGTGTCGACGAATTTCGACATCACCAGTAGGGAGAGGAACGTTCCACCGACCGAGACCATGCCCACCAGCAACGGGATCGACGCTGCGACAACGCCGCGGAAGACGATTAGCAGCAACAGGGCCAGCAGCGGGAAGGCGATCAGCTCGGCCCGGACCAAATCCTTCTCGACCGTGTCGTTGACCTCATTGAACCCGGTGGCGATGCCGCCGACGGTGACGTCGAACCTCTCAGAGCCCAGCCGCTCCGAGGCTTCGTCGGCGGCGTTGGTCAGAACCTCGGCATCGCTGCTGGAAAAGTAGGCGTTGAGCAGCAGCGAGCTCCGATCGGGGGCGATCAGTTGGGGCGAGCCCCCGGCGAGCGGGTCTTCGACCCGCGCGATCCCGTCGAGTGCGAGCAGCTCGGCGGTGAGGCGTTTAGTTTCTTTGCGCAGCGCCGGGGAATGGAGCGGCAGCCGAGCATCGCCGGCCGGCGGCGTGATCCGCACCACGATCCCGGGCATCGCGTCGCTGCCCGTCTTCTCGATCAGCAGCTCCTGCGCCCGGGCGCTCTCGCTGGCCGGGTCGCTGAAGCCCGCCGCCTTGAGATGCTGCTGGACGTCTTTGCTGAGGGTGAAGGCGAGGATGGTGAAGACGCCGACCGCCGCGAGGACGAGCTTCGGATGCTTCCAGGTCAGGTCAGCGAGCCGGGTCAATGCAAGTCGCCAGCCTCGATCGCGGCGGCTCGCCGAACCGTGACGTTCATCACCCTGAGCCGGGACCCGCCGTGGGGGCGCTCAGCTCTCGTAGAGCTTGATGACCAGGACTGCGCCGTCGGGTGCCGCATCGACGCAGAGGTCACAGAGGACGCACTCGTCGAGGTTCTTCTCGACGATTTCGACGCCGGAGTCGGTGGCGGCAAAGATGTCGACGGGACAGACTTCTTCCAGCTTCTTGGCAAGCTCGGCGTCGCCCTTGATCGAGGCGTCGACCTCGACGTCGATGAAGACCTTGTTCAGCGTTTCGGCCATCAGGCGGCGACCCCCAATTTCTCCTTGACCGCGTTGGGAATCTCGTCGATCCGCTCGACGACGCGGATGCCGGCCGCTTCGAGGCGGGCGATCTTCTCGGTTGCGGTGTCCTCTTTGCCCTCGACGATCGTTCCTGCGTGGCCGAAGCTCATCCCCTTCATCTCCTCGTCGTCCATGAACTTGCCGGCCATGAAGGCGACGATCGGCAGGCGGCTGTCGTTGTCCTTGACCCACTCGGAGAGCTGCGCCTCCATGCGCCCGCCAGGCTCGGTGTAGATGACGATCACCTGGGTCTGCTCGTCGGCCTCGAAGTAGGGCATCAGCTCGGCGTAGGTGGAGCCGATGATCGCGTCGCCGCCGATCGAGACCGCGGTCGAGACGCCGAGGCCGGCCTGGGTCAGCGAAGAGGAGATCTCGGTGGTCATCCCGCCGGAGCGGCTCATCACGCCGACCGGGCCCGGCGCGTAGGCCTTGGCCGCGTCTTTGGCGGGGCCGCCGATGCCGCCCATCTTGCAGACCTCGGGGATGATCAGGCCGAGGCAGTTGGGGCCGATGATCCGCGCTCCCTCCATGTTCGCCAGCTCGACCATCTGGGCGACGTCGCGGCGCGGGATGCGCTCGGTGACGATCACGATCAGCTTGATCCCGTTGAGGATCGCCTCGAAGACCGCGTCCTTGGTGAAGGCGGGGGGGACGGTGACGACGGAGCCATCGATCGGAGCGCCGTAGTTCTCGACCGCCTGGGCGACGGTGTCGAAGACCGGCACGCCGTGAACCTCGCGGCCCTTGCGGCCGGGGGTGACGCCGCCGACCACCTTGGAGCCGTAGTCGAGGCACTCCTTGGTCAGGTTGACCGCCTCGCGCCCGGTGATCCCCTGGACGATGAAGGTGGTGTCCTTGTTGAGCAGGATGCTCACGCTGGGGCTCCCTGGATCTTGGCGACGGCGCGTCCGGCCGCCTCCCACATCGAGACCGAGCGGTCGCAGTACTCGACGCCGTATTTGTCGAGGATCTTGAAGCCCTCGTCCTCCCAGGCGCCTGGGATGCGGAAGATCGCGATCGTCTCGCCGGGGTCCTTGCCCAGCTCCAGGCAGGCCTTGATCACGCCGCGGGCGACGATGTCGACCCGGGTGTTGGAGACGATCGACATCATCACGGCGATCTTCTCGACCCCGTCCTTCTCCAGCACCTCCTTGGCCAGGCCGCAGGCCTTGGCCACCGAGGGGTTGCCGCCGATCTCGGAGTAGTTGGCCGGCTTGCCGCCCTGGCTGCGGACGGCGTCGGTCAGCGTCAGCGAGCCGCCGCCGGCGCCGATCACGAGACCGAGGTTGCCCTCGAAGCCGTGGTCCTTGCCCTGGATCACGCCGCGGTGGTCGGCGGCGTCGATCGCGGCCACGTTGCGCTCGAAGTCGGAAGGCTCGTAGGTCTCGCGGGTGTCCTCCTCGGCGATCTCGAGGTGCTTGCGCAGCAGCCCCTTCTGCCGGCCGACCGCCTCGTTCTCCATCTCCATGTGGGCGTCGAGGGCGACGAAGCTGCCGTCGGTGAGCTCGGCCAGGGGGTTGATCTCGGCCAGGGTCATGTCGTAGTCGCGGAAGAGGCGGGCGAGCTTCGCCAGGATCGGGGTGGCACGGTTCAGCTGCGAGCCGGTGACGCCGGTCGCGGCGATCGTCTGCTTCGCCTCGAAGTCGGGGATCGGCATCAAGTTGGTGACGTGGCCGCGGCCGACGTGGTCGGGGTGGGTCTCGGCGACCTCCTCGATGTCGATGCCGCCCATGTCGCTGAACAGCATCAGCGGCCGCTTCGCGGTGCCGTCCCAGACGACGCTCGCGTAGTACTCCTGCTTGACCTCGGCTTTGGGGTCGACGAGGACGCCGCGCGGCATGTGGCCGTTGATCTCGAGCTTCAGGATCGCTTCGGCATGCTCGGCGGCTTCCGCGGGGGTGTCGGCGAACTTGACGCCACCGGCCTTCATCCGGCCGCCGCTCAGCACCTGCGACTTGATCACCACCGGCCCGCCGATCTCCTCGGCGGCTACGCGGGCCTCCTCGGCGGTTTTGCAGAAGCCGTACTTGGTGACGGGGATTCCCGCCAGCTCGACGATCTTGCGTGCCTCGTACTCGTAGAAGCGCATTGCGGCGCGGAACCCTATCCCACCTGGGCGCCGGCCCAGCTCCGCCGCAGCTCCGCCGCCAGCCGCGAGCTGACTTCCCTGTCGCTGCCGAGCTGTGTTCCGTCGAGCGAGCTCACGCTCTCGATCCCTCGGACCGAGCCCGTGAGAAATACCTCGTCGGCCGCGGGAAGATCGTCGCGAGTCAGCTCTGCTTCGCGTACGGGCAGCCCCGTCGCCTCGGCGATCTCGAGTACCCGCATGCGTGTGATCCCGGGCAGGATGCGACCGTCCGTGGGAGGCGTCGATAGGCATCCGTCGTTCACGACGAAGACGTTGGCGCGAGAGGCCTCGAGCACGGCGCCGTCTTGGTCGAGGATGAACGGGATGGCGCCCTTGGGCAGCCCGGCCTGTATCCCTTCGAGCAGCGAGCGATCGGCCCACTTGTGGCCGCCGAGCCCGCCGCCAAGCTCGAGACTGCGAAGCGCGACCGAGCGGGGCGCCTTTCCTTCGCTATCCGGTGGAAAAGCGCCCCGGACCGGGGCCCGGGGCTCGACTCGAGCCCGCAATGCCGCAGCGCCGCCGGGGGCGACGACGGCTCGGATGCTGCCTCGCTCGACGCCAGCCGCGAGGCGCTCGATCTCATCTTTGAGATCCGGCGCCGACCGATCCGGGAAGAGTTCCGCGAGGCTGTTCGCGAGCCTGGCGAGATGGGCGTCGAGCTCCACTGGGCGCCCGTCGATGATCAGGAGGGTCTCGAAGACGCCCTGGTCCCGGTCGGGTCGTGGGGGGTCGAACACGGGTGCCATTGTGGCAACCTCGCGTGGGCCGCCCCCGCACCGAAACGATCGTGAAGACACTGCTGATCGACAACTACGACTCCTTCACCTACAACCTCTTCCAACTGCTGGCGGAGGCGAACGGGGAAGAGCCGATCGTGGTCCGCAACGACGAGGCGAGCTGGGCGGAGCTGTCGCGACTGGAGTTCGACAACATCGTCGTCTCACCGGGCCCCGGCCGGCCGGACCGGGAGGACGACTTCGGCGTCTGCGCCGAGGCGATCCGCGGCACGACGGTGCCGCTGCTCGGCGTCTGCCTCGGCCACCAGGGCCTGGGGGCTGCTTACGGGGCGGCAGTCGCACCCGCCCCGGAGCCCGTGCATGGCCGTCTCAGCGCCATCCTCCACGACGACTCGCCGCTCTTTGCCGGCATCCCCCGCGAGTTCCAGGCCGTCCGCTACCACTCCCTCTGCGTCGAGCAGCCGCTGCCGCCGGATCTGCGCGGGATCGCCTGGACGAGCGACGGGACGTTGATGGCGCTCGAACATCGCGAGCGGCCGCTCTGGGGCGTCCAGTTCCACCCCGAGTCGATCTGCGCCGAGCACGGGCGGCGACTGCTGGCCAACTTTCGAGATATGAGCGAACGATGGCGACGCGCTCACTCGGCTGCGAGGGAGCGACGGGGGCACCCTCGCCCGGACTCGCTCGCTTCGCTCGCTCTGAGTATCCGCCCGTTCGAGGGTGCCCCCGTCGCTCCCTCGCAAGGCCCGGACGCGGCACCCCCGCTGGAGCTCAAGGTCAGAAGGCTCGACCTGGCAGTCGACCCCGAGCTGGCTTTCGTCAGCTTGTACGGCGAGAGTGAGATCGCGTTTTGGCTCGACAGCAGTCGAATTGGAGCCGGGGCGCGCTTCTCTTTCATGGGCGATGACAGCGGGCCGCTGGGAGCGACCGTCTTCTACGAGCTCGGCACGGGGGAGGTGCAGATCGAGCGGGGTGGAGAGATTCAACTGCGCCGCGAATCGATCTTCGATTACCTGGCGATGGAGACGGAGCGCCTGCGCTTGCCTGAAACAGGGCTTCCCTTCGAGTTCGAGTGCGGTTTGGCGGGCTATTTTGGCTACGAGCTGAAGGCGGAGTGTGGTGGTGATGCTGCGCACGAGTCGTCACTGCCCGATGCCGCCTTTGTCTTCGCCGGCCGGATGATCGCCTTCGATCACGCTGAGAGGCACACCTACCTGCTCTGCCTCGCTGAGCCCGGGGGCGAGGACGAAGCGCAGGCCTGGATCGAGACGACTGCGACCCGCCTGAGTGCGCTGCCGCCGGTGGCCGAGGCAGACCGGACGGTGGATGCGGCCGCTGGAGAGCCGGTCGAGTTTCACCTCGCGCGCCCGCGCGGGCGCTACCTGGAGGAGATCGCCGAGTGCAAGCGCCAGCTTGCCGCGGGTGAGACCTACGAGGTCTGCCTGACGAACCGGGTCGAGGCCGACGTCAGCGTCGAGCCGCTCACCCTCTACCGACAGCTGCGCCGGGTCAACCCGACGCCCTTATCCGCCTTCCTGCGCTTCCGCGACTCGGCGGTGTTGAGCTCCTCCCCCGAGCGCTTCCTCGCCGTCGGCCGCGATCGCTGGGTCGAGACGAAGCCGATCAAGGGAACTTCCCGCCGTGGGGCGACACCGGCCGACGATGTGCGCTTCGCGGAGCGATTGCGCCAGGACGAAAAGAACCGGGCGGAGAACTTGATGATCGCTGACCTGCTGCGCAACGATCTAGGCAGCGTCTGCGAGGTCGGCACCGTCCACGTACCCCACCTAATGCAGGTCGAGAGCTACGAGACGGTGCACCAGCTCGTCTCGACCGTGCGTGGGTTGCTGCGCGAGGGGCTGACCGCGCCGGACTGCATCCGCGCCTGCTTTCCGGCTGGCTCGATGACCGGCGCACCAAAGCGGCGGACGATGCAGATCATCGATCAGCTCGAGGGCGAGGCCCGCGGCGTCTACGCTGGCGCAATTGGCTACCTGGGGCTCGGCGGGGGTTGTGATCTGAGCGTCGCGATCCGCACGATCGTCGTCGATGGAGACTCGACCACGATCGGCACGGGCGGCGCGATCGTGATGCAGTCGAACGCCGACGACGAGTACGAGGAGATGCTGCTGAAGGCGAGCGCGCCGATGCGGGCGATCGATCCTGGGGTGGTCCCGGCGCGGGCCCTGCGCCCTACAACCGGATCAGATGCGCGGCGTCGATCTCCCGCGTGACGCCGCGGAAATCGACCACCAGCGGGCTCGCGGCGACAACCGCCTCGTAGTCGATCCCCGGATGGGCGGTGACGATTGCGGCCAGGTCGGCCGATCGCAACGCCTCATCGAGATCGACCGAGCTGAGGCCGAGCTCGGAAAGCTGCGGCGCGAAGGGGTCGTGGTAGGAGACCTCCGCGCCCAGCTCGCGCAATAGGCCGACGATCTCGAGTGCCGGAGACTCGCGAATGTCGCCAACCCCTGCCTTGTAGCTGACGCCAAGCAGCAGGACGCTGGAGCCCTTGACCGGTTTTTCCGCATCGTTCAAGGCGCGGGCGATGCGGTCCACGCAGTAGGCGGGTTGGGCGCGGTTGATCTTGCCGGCCAGCTCGATGAACTCGGGGTAGAAATCGTGCTCGCGGGCCTTGAAGGCGAGGTAGAACGGATCGACCGGCAGACAGTGGCCGCCCATTCCCGGGCCGGGGTCGAAACGCATGAAGCCGAACGGCTTGGTTGCGGCAGCTTCGATCACCTCCCAGACGTCGATCCCGAGCCGCTCGCAGAGCTGCGAAAGCTCGTTGACGAGGGCGATGTTGACCGAGCGAAAGATGTTCTCCAGCAGCTTCGCCAGCTCCGCGGCCTCCGGCGTTGAGAGGACGAGAACCTGATCGCAGATCAGCGAGTACAGCTCGCGGGCTCGTTCCGCGCAGGCGGCGCTCACTCCGCCGACCAGCTTCGGCGTCGTGCGCACGGTGTAGTCGGTGCGGCCCGGGTCGATCCGCTCCGGCGAGAAGGCGAGGTGAAAATCGCTACCGGCGGATAGGTTCGACCCCTGCTCGAGGATCGGCTGCAGTCGCTCGCGCGTCGTGCCCGGGTAAGTCGTCGACTCGAGCACGACGAGTTGCCCCGGCCGCAGCACACTCGATAACGCCGTCGCCGAGTCGGTCAGATAGCTGAGGTCGGGTTCGCGCGAGCCGGTCAGCGGCGTCGGCACGCAGACGACGACGGCTTCACAGGATGCGAGGGCGGCATGGTCGGAAGTCGCGTGAAGGTTGTCCAGCAAGGGCGCCAGGACGGCGTCCGGAATGTCCTCGATGTAGCTGCGCCCTCCGTTGAGCGCCTCGATCTTGCCCGTCTCGGTATCGAGACCGACCACCTCGTGTCCGGCTTCGGCGAAGGCCACTGCAAGCGGAAGGCCGACGTAGCCGAGCCCGACGATCCCGATCTTCATCGGTGGGAGTCTAGGTCGTGGTGCAGCGGCTTCTAGCCGAAGGGGGGTTGGCGGAAGTCCTTGACCGGGCGCATCGAGAAGGGGACTCCCGCCTGGCCGTTGTACACGGCGCGGGCCAACCCCTGCTTGTTGCCGCCGTAGCTGCTGTGGACCGTGCCGTTGAAGATCCCGACCTTGTCGGCTTGCGTTACAAGGGCCTTGCGCCAGTGGCCGGCCCGCAGGAGCTCGATCGTGACCGGCCCCGGCTGGCTGGTCGGAGTGCGGCCCCAGAAGGAGAGACCCTGTCCCGTCGGATAGGCCACGAAGGGGAACTTGAAGGCGTAGAAGACCTCCTTGGGCTGATCTTGGGCGACGGTCGGGCCGCGGAAGAAGAGGCCCGCCTGCAGCGTTTCGCTGAAGGGGCGGTTCGGTTCGAGCGGGTCGTCGCGGAGGCTGTACCAAAAGAACCGGGTCACCCCGACGCTCCAAGAGTGGTGCAGCGCCTCCGCGACCCAGCGGCTGAGGATCTTCATCTGCAGGCCGCCGGGATCGGGTGGATTCGAGTCCCAGGAAAACTCGGTGCTCCAGAGTTCGGTGTGGCGGAGTTGGCCCTGGATGCGGCCCGCTTTGTCGGCGGCTTTGAGCAGCGTTTGCAGCTTGGCCAGGTCGCCCAGCTGGACGTCGTTGATCCCGCCTTCGTGGGTCGGGCCACCGGTGGTGTAGGGGTGGATGTCGAAGATGTCGAAATGCACGCCGCCTTCGCAGTTGCCCCGCGTCGGCCGGGGGTCTCGGTTGCCGTGCATGCAGAGAAGCTCGCGGGCGAAGCGCATCGGCCCGATCGTCCATCTGGGGATTGCGATTGGCCCAAGACCTGCCGCGATCACCAGATTCGTCGGGTCGACTGCGTTGATCCCGGCGTAGAAAGCGTTGATCAGTGCCCGGTACAGGTAGGGCGAGACCGCCCGGTTGCCGTCGAACTGGGGAAAGAAGAAGAGGGTCAGGTTCGGCTCATTCAAACCCTGCCAGTACTGCACGCGCGGCAGGTTGCCGAAATGGCCGCTGTAGCGGCTGGCTGCCGCCTTG
>DATNGU010000387.1:0-2408 GCA_035605775.1 Solirubrobacterales bacterium
GCAGCTCGTGGCGCAGCGAGTTGATCACCGCGCCGGCCAACAGGGCGAGGCTGAGCAAGTAGAACCAGAGCAGGGCAATCAGAACGAAGCCCAACGTTGAGCCAAAACGGGAGAGGCTGGAGACGTTGGAGAGGTAGAAGGGAAAGGCCCAGTTGGCGGCTCCGGCGGCAACCGTGACGAAGACCGCCCCGGGCCAGACCGCCCGCCAGGGCATGTGACCTTTTGGCACCGCCCAGAAGATCACGCAGCAGATTGCGAAAACGACGAACACAGCCGCCCCGAGCAGCAACGCGGTATCGATCAGCTTGATGTCGGAGAGCCCCAAGGGCAAGCGATCAGTGCTGGAGACGAGCGTCGCCTCGATCGCCGGCAACAGGATGCTTGCCGCGATGAAGAGCAAAACCACGCCCAACATCGCAAAGGAGAAGCGCTTCTGCTCGACCCAGCCACGGCACTCGACGTGGTAGATGCGGCAGAAGGCGGTATCCATCGCCCCCCAGAAGGAGGCACCGATCCACAACGAGCCGAGAAAGGCGGCAATCCCGATCGTGGTCGAGTTTTCCTCGATCCGGTCCAGCGCGTCGCTCAGAGTCCCTTGCTCGACGTTGGGGAAGAGCCGCTGCAGGTCGTCCAGCACGCCAGTCTCCACTCCCTGAATCTTCAGCACCTGGCCGAAGACGAAAAGAACGAGCAGGGCGAACGGGAAGACCGCCAGCATCAGGTTGTAGGCGACCATTGCCGAGAGCCCGGTGACGTTCTCACGGTAGGCGCGCTGCCAGAAGGCGCGCAGCCAGGGGCTAGGATGTCTCAGCGGATTGGGCATTAGGGCATTGACTTCAGAAACTGAAGCGCCTATCATGCGAACAGACGTTTGAGAGGCACACTTCGCGGACCGCGTCGCCGGTCACTTTTTCATGTTCTGTCGCGACTTTCAGCTCGCGGCTGCCTTTCATGTGCAGGGCCACTTAACCATCTAGAGCAGAGAGACGGGTAGAGACAAGATGCTGGTTGCAGAGCTTCAGGAGCTCGAGGAGGTCAAAGGGCTGATCCATCGCGGTCAGCAACTGGGCGTGCTCACCTTCGGCGACATCGCCTCGGCGGTGTCGGAGGTCGATCTCGACGAGTCCGACGTCGAGGACCTCTACGGCCACATCGAGAAGCAGGGAATCGAGCTTGTCGAGGACATGGACCCGGCCCAGAAAGCGGCCGCGGATGCGATGCCCGTCGACACCGGCAAAAAAGGCCGGCGCCGCAGCAAACAGGCGCTCGACCTGAAACCGGACATGACGACCGATTCGCTGCAGTTGTTCCTCAAGGACATCGGCAAAGTCCGCCTGCTAACCGCTCAGGAGGAGGTCGAACTCGCCAAACGGATCGAGCGCGGCGACCTCGACGCGAAGCAGAAAATGGTCGAGTCCAACCTGCGCCTGGTCGTCTCGATCGCCAAGAACTACCGCAACCAGGGCCTTCCCTTTCTCGACCTGATCCAGGAGGGAACGCTGGGCCTGGTCCGTGCGGCCGAGAAGTTCGACTACCGCAAGGGCTTCAAGTTCTCCACCTACGCGACCTGGTGGATCCGCCAGGCGATCGCCCGCGCCCTGGCCGACAAGGCGCGCACGATCCGCATCCCGGTTCACGTAGTAGAGAAGCTGAACAAGATCGGGCGCGCTGAGCGCAAGCTGGTGACCGAGCTGGGTCGCGAGCCAACGCCGGAAGAGATTGCCGAGGTGACTGGGATCGATCCCGAGGAGGTCGACTCGATCAAGCGCTCCGCGCAAGCGCCGGTCTCACTGGAGAAGCCAGTCGGCGACGAGGAGGAGTCGGAGTTCGGCCAGTTCATCGCCGACGAGAAGGCCGAGTCCCCGTTCGACCGGGCTGCCGACCTGCTCACTAAAGAGGCGCTGAAGGAGGCGCTGGAGAATCTTTCCTACCGCGAGCGCCGGGTGCTGGAACTGCGTTACGGGCTAGGCGGCGAGCACCCGCGCACCCTGGACGAGGTCGGTCGCACCTTCAACGTCACCCGCGAGCGAATCCGCCAGATCGAGAACCAGAGCCTAAAAAAGCTGCAGCAGCTGGGCGAAGCCCAGAAACTGAGAGAAGTTACCTAAGGAACTGGGACATCCCGGCCGATAACGGTCGGGATGTTTGAGATCGACTCAGCGCTGCGCAAGCTCGTCGAGCTGGGCGGCTCCGACCTCCACGTAAAAGTAGCGGCGGCGCCCACGATCCGCCTGCACGGCGAGCTGACGCCACTTGAGGGCTACGAGCCACTTAGCGGCGAGGACACCGAGAAAGCATTCCACGACATCGCCGAGGTGCGCTCGGTGACCGAGTTCGAGCAGTGCGGCGAGGCAGACTTTTCCTACGCGATCCCCGGGCTATCCCGCTTCCGCGTCAATACCTTCAAA
>DATNGU010000388.1:0-28090 GCA_035605775.1 Solirubrobacterales bacterium
GCTGAGCGAGAAAACCACGAGCGCGGCGATCGCGCCTACCGCTGCGCGGATCACTTCGGCAGGTCGCTTTCGCGAACCCGCAGGCGCCCGACCTCAAGCTCCTCCACCTCGAGCCGTCCGATCGCGGCGCGCTTGATCGACAGGCGGCCAACCGTGAGTCGCCCGATCGCAAAGCCACCGACCGCAGCTGCGCCGACCGCCAAGGCTCCAATCGCCATCGCGCCCCGAGCATGGGCGCCGGTGGCGGCCATGGTACGAGCCTCCGGCCGGAAGAATGCGGTCCCGCCACGTCGAGCCATGGCGCCAACCGTAGCGGGGCGAGGGGGTCCCTTAGCCTGCGCCCGATGAGCGCCGATCGACCGACCCTGCTCGCGATCCAACATGTGTCCTGGGAGGGACCGCACCGGATCCTCGACGCCTGCGGCTCGCTCGACGTGAGGAGCGCCGCGCCGCTGGCGGGCGACGCGCTTCCCGATCACGCCGAGATCGCCGGTGCCGTCCTGATGGGCGGGCCGATGAACGTCGACGAAGTCGAGCGCTATCCGGGGCTCGCAGCCGAGCGTGAGTGGTTGGTCGAGGCGGCTCGGATCGAAATGCCGATCTTGGGCATCTGCCTTGGCGCCCAGCTGCTGGCGCGAGCGCTCGGGGCGGAGGTGCGGGCGGGGGAGAGGCCGGAGATCGGCTTCGCGCCGGTCGAGATCCACAACCCCGCCGACCCGATCGTCGGCGCTCTCGCCCCGCAGGCGACGGTCCTCCACTGGCACGGCGACGTCTTCGACCTGCCCGACGGCGCCGAGCGGCTCGCCTCGTCTGCCCAGACGGAGGTGCAGGCGTTTCGCCACGGCGACGCCTGGGGCGTGCTCTTCCACCCGGAGGCCGACGCGAACCTGCTCGACAGCTGGCTCGCCCAGCCGCAGATGCTCGGCGAGGCGACGGAGGCGCTTGGGTCCAGCGCGCCGACCGAGCTGCTTCGCCAAGCTCACGGGGCCGAGCAGCAGCTGATCGCCCGCTCGACCCCCGGCTTCCAGGCCTTTGCCGACTTGGTCGCCTCTTTCCAGCCCACCTGAGCGTCCGCCAGCCACCCCAATCGGCACGCTAGATTGAAGCCACGCGGTGGACGTAGCTCAGTTGGTAGAGCTCCTGGTTGTGATCCAGGCAGTCGCGGGTTCGAGTCCCGTCGTCCACCCCTCAGCGAAATGCCTTCAAGTGAGCAGGTTTGGATAGACGGAATAGGCTGAATTTCGTTCCAACCGGGTTAAGAATGCGGCTCCATCTCAGGCACTTCCGACCGATGCCGATGATCGGATGCGGGAATGACCAAGGGACGGAAGAGGTCGCAACCGAAGCGTGGCCGGAAGATCGTTGCGAGAGGAACCCCGGCCCGCTGGAGAGTTGCATGGCATCCCAAGGCGCTCGATGAAAAAAACGCGATTGAGGACGCTGCTGAGCGCGTGGCAATAGCGCATGTGATCGAGAAGTTGGAAGTCGATGGCCCGGCCCTACAGAGCCCGCACCAGAGTGGCGTCATGGGTGAGGAGGGCTCGGGCTTGCGAGAGCTGCGACCCCGGCGAGGCAGGAGCCGGTGGCGGCCGCTCTATCGCCGGGCGGACGAGACGTTGTTCGCGATCTTCGCCATCGGCCCCGAGGCGGAAATCGACAAAGCGGGCTATGCCAAGGCCGTGCGCCTAGCGAAGCAGAGGCTCAAGCGACTGGAAAAAGCCGAAGAGAAGGAGTAGCCTGGATGGCAATTACAAGCTTGTTATCGAAGATTTCGAGAGTTCACCATGGCTGATCGACTCATATCCAACGACGACGTTCTCGCCGAGGATCTGCGCGATCCCGAGTTCCGCGCGGAGTGGGAGCGGACCGCGCTGGCCCGATGGCTCGCCGTCGAGGTTGCGCATTACCGGGCCGAGAACGGTCTCTCCCAGCGACAGCTAGCGGAGCGACTCGGAGTCCATCAGTCCGATGTCGCCCGCATGGAGACCGGCGAGCACACGCCGAGTCTGGAGCGTCTGGTCAGGGTCGCCAGCGGCCTGGACATCGAGCTGATGATCGACATCCGCCCGGAGAAGAAGAAGGCCCAGCTGCCGAAGAAGCGAGCGCTCGATGCAGGCTCGTTTGCCCTGGGTGGCTGCGAGGTCGTTCTCGCCACGGCGTAGCCTCGTCGCAGGCCCGCCACGCGGACTCGGGGTATACGACGCTGCCGGCAGCTCTGCTGACCTTCGGATTCGATTGCGCGGAAGTATCGCTCCGAGCTGATCGCTACAACGAGGATAGTGACGACCGACCCATCGTCCGAGACCCCTCGTCAGCGCGAAATTGTGCGCCGCCTGCAGCTTGTTGGTGGTGCGCCCGCAAGCTACTTCTCCGATGCGTGCAGGCTCATGGCGAGGGAGCCCAGCTTGAATCTCAGACCCATTTGGTGAGCCACCTCCTGCGCGAGCTGAATAGCGGTCTTCTGGGCGCGCTCAAGCCGATGGTCGACCCCGAGGACTGGCCGGAGAAAGGTACGGACGAAGCCGGCCGAGCTTGCGCATCGTCGGGGGCTCGTGGCGCCTCGGCCGGTCGTTTCCTCGCCCGCGTTGCCGCTGATGCGCCTAGGGAGGTATCGAGATCGGTCGAGGTCTCGAGACGAATAACCCCATGGGTGGTCCAGCAGATGATCACCGCGTCATAGCTCGACCGCCCGGCTGCGCTTTACGATCGCTTTCGCCCGATCGCGATCAGGTACTCCATCTCGAAACGGGCGTCGTCGGCACTGCCTTGGTTCTGCTCCTCGTAGTAGCGGTCCAACGCCTGCCCGAACTCCCCCTCGCGCTCGTTGCGGCGCGCGTTCGCCTGCGCGGCGATCGTCGGCCCGTAGCGCTGTTTGAAGTGCTCGGCGAAGTCGGTGGGTCGCTCGAAGGCGGTCACCTCGAGCACGTCGCGCTCCAGTGTTTCGAGCTCGACCCGGTCGCCGAGAAGCTCGCGCAGATGCTCCTCGCCACCCCAGAGCGGCGGCGGTTGCGCACCCGGCGGCGGTGTCGGGGCGAACGGCCCGATGGTGCGGAAGAGGCCGCCGATCATCCCCTCCGGCGTCCAGCTCAGCAGCCCGATCTTCCCGCCCGGGCGGCAGACTCGCACGAGCTCGTCGGCGGCCGCCTGGTGGTGGGGCGCGAACATCACCCCGATCGAGGAGATGACGACGTCGAAGCTGTCGTCGGCGAACGGCAAATCCTCGGCGTCGGCCTCGACCCACTCCAGCTCCACTCCCTCGGCCTCAGCGCGGGCGCGGCCGGCCTCGAACAGCTCCGGCGTCAGGTCGCTGGCGACGACCGTCGCCCCGCTGGCGGCCGCCGGGATCGATGCGTTGCCGGTCCCGGCAGCGACGTCGAGGACGCGCATCCCGGGCTCGATCCCGCAGGCCTCGACCAGGCGCGGTCCGAGCGGCAGCAGGAAGGTTTCGACCATCGAGGGGTAGTCGCCGGACGCCCACATCGACCGGTGGCGGGCCTTGAGCTCGCTGTTTGCATCCTTCGCCGCAACGTCGTTCACTTGGATCTCCTTCTCGCGTGTGTGTAAGAGACGGTCTACGCCGAGTCGGGGAGGGGTTCAACTTCTAGATCTGCAGTCAGGCACGTACACTCGGATGAGGGTCATGCCAGAGAGCTATGGACAGTTCTGCCCTGTGGCACAGGCGGCAGAGGTTCTGACCGAGCGCTGGACGCTGCTCGTCGTCCGCGAGCTGCTGATGGGGAGCACGCGCTTCAACGAGATCCAGCGTGGTGTCCCCCGCATGTCCTCGTCCCTGCTCAGCAAGCGCCTGCGGGAGCTGGAGCGCTCGGGGTTGATCACCAGGCGCCCGCTGAGCGGCGAACGCGGGTACGAATACCGACTAACCCCTGCCGGCGAGGCGCTCGGGCCCCTCGTCGTCTCGCTCGGGACTTGGAGCCGGGACCACCTGAAGCGGGAGATAACGGCGCAGGAGGCCGACCCGGCGCTGCTGATGTGGGACATGGGGCGGAGCCTTCGCCTCGACCGGCTGCCGGCGGACCGGGTCGTGACCTTCTTTCGCTATCGCGACGTCGAGGACGACAAGCGAGTCTGGTGGCTGGTGGCGCAGGGCTCGGGTGCCGATGTCTGCTTCTCGGACCCCGGCTTCTCGGTCGACCTGCAGGTCGACGCCGAGGCCCGGGCGATGGCCGAGGTGTGGGTGGGGCAGCTCGAGCTGGGCGCGGCGATGCGCTCTGGGCGGGTGCGGATCACTGGACCGGAGCACCTGGTGCGCAGCGTCCCGGACTGGCTGGGGCTGAGCACGTTCGCTTACCCAGATCCCGCGGCCGAGCTCGCCGAACGGCGCTGAGCCACAGGCGGCTGGCGACTACGCCTTAAAGATTCAGCCGCTTTCTGATGAGCTAACTAGCGACCGGATATCGGCGCCCTTGGGGTCAAGCCCTTCTTGTGCTTCACCAACCACGATCAATGAGTACGGCGTGCCGTCGGGATCGTGCGGATCGAAGCTGTGCGAGACCGAGATTATCCGCCCGCCCGCCTCTGAGAAGCCAAGGCTTTATTGGCCAGGAGCTCGGTGATCTGCGCAAACGATTGTCGGCGCTCGCACGATATGTAGACGTGAAGTTTGTCCATGCCAGCGCATCTTACGCAGCGGTTGACGGCATTAGGCAAGTGGGTTGAAACCGGGCGCGGCTTGTTAGGCACAAATGTCATTTGATGTCATTTACCTCTAGTAGTCCTATAGGTTTGCCTGCGGAGGCGTTGCCATGGACGACGAATACGAGACCCTCTGCTGGGAGAACTGGGGCTGGGCCCGGAAGCGCCCGGTGGAGGGGCCCGAGTTCGGATGGCCACAGCTCGAATCCCTGCTGGCGCAGAACCACGCGGGGTCGTGTGGCTGAACGAGCGGACACGGAGGCGACGGCGGTGCGTGCGGTCGTGCGTGGAGAGGTGCAGGGCATCGGCTACCGCGACGCGACGCAGCGTCGGGCGCGGCAGCTCGGGGTGATGGGTTGGGTGCGTAATGAGGACGACGGCAGCGTCCTCGTTCACGCGGAGGGTCCCGAGCCGACGGTTGACGAGCTGGTCGCGTTCCTGGGCGAGGGGCCGCTGGCCGCAGGGGTTACGGATGTGGCAGTCGAGCGCGTGAAGGTCGAGGGTCACGAGCAGTTCGCGATCCGTGGCGTCAGCGCCGGCGCCTTCGTCGTCCAGGAGCACGCCGCTACGGCTCCTCACTTTGATATGCGGTTAGAGGTCGACGGGGTAATGCGCTCCTGGGCGGTCCCGAAGGGACCATCGATGGATCCCGCCGTCAAGCGGCTCGCAGTGGAGGTGGCCGACCACTCGATTGCCCATAACGACTCCGCGGGTGAGGTCGAGGATGGTGGCGTGATCGTCTGGGATCGCGGCCGCTACGAGCAGGGTGGCCGAGTCGCCTGGCCAGAGGCCCTTGAGCGCGGCCACGCCGTCTTCGTCCTCCACGGAGAGAAGCTGCACGGTGGTTTCGCCCTGCAGCGCACCCGCCCCGGCAAGAAGCCCCAGTGGCTGCTGATCAAGCGCCGTGACGAGTACGCGCGCCCGGGCTCGGACGTAGTCGCCGAACGACCGCGCTAAGAACCATCTTGTTTTTAGTCGTTTAGTCCCGAGCGAATCAAAAGTACTTGCTAATCAGCTCATCGACGACTAGAGTCGCGGCGTGCCGGTCGACGCAGGGAGGAGACGTCGAGGCGGAGCCTTCTCCGCGGCTCTGATCGTGTTCGCCTGCGCTCTGGCGGTACCGGCCTCGGCCGACGCCGAACTCTTCACGGTGAACAGCAACGCCGACGACGCCGACCTCACCGCCGACGGCGCTTGCCTGACGGCGGACGCCAAATGCACCCTGCATGCCGCGATCGAAGAGTCGAACAACCCGCTCGGCGAATACGACGAAATCATCTTCGATGAAGAAGTCTTCAATGGCCACGCCGCCAGCAGCACGATCGTCTTGAGCAGCGGTCTTCCCGCGATGGTTGAACCCGGCCGTATCAACGGACACGTGTGCGCCACCGCGGCCGGGGTGCTCGGTCCCTGCGTCGGAATCGACGGTCCCGGCGCGGCTGAACCCGCGCTGACCGTCGAAAATACGAGCGAAGTCGAAATCGAAGGGATCGCCGTGACCGGCGCCCAGACCGGCATCGAAGTTATCGGCTCCGAATTCAAAGCCTTCGGCAGCTGGTTCGGGGTCAAGCTCGATGGCAGCCCCGGGGGCAATGTGACCGGGATCTCCCTCGATCCCGAATCAAATAGAGGTCGCATCGGCGGCGAAGGATCCGGGGCGGGGAACGTCTTCGCCAACAACGCCGGTGAGGGACTCGACATTCTTGGCGCCGACAACGTCAAGGTCCTCGGCAATTACTTCGGAATCAACCCGGACGGCGCAACCCAGGCAGCCAACGGCAAGGACATCGAGGTCACCTCGACCTCGGCTTTGGCTGGAGGGTTCGAAGCGACCGGCACCGCGATCGGAACCAGGGTGAGCGCGGCAGCCGCGACGACCCCGGAATGCGACCGTGGTTGCAACGTGATCTCCGGCGCTGCGTCGAGCGGCATCGACCTGGAAGGCGACGGCGAGCCGGAGGCACCAGCAGTGGCCACGACCATCGCCGGCAACTACATCGGGCTCAACGCGAACGGGACCGCACCGGTGCCAAACGGCTCCTCCGGTGTCCACGTCGGCCAAGCGGCGCAGACCGTCATCGGTGGGCCCAAAGCTGGAGAGATCAACCGCATCAACGGTGGCGGTTTCGGTGTTCTGGCCGGCCCTGCCGCGGTAGGCCTCGCCATTCGGGGCAACATGATTGGGGTTGATGCCACCGGGACGAAAGTCCTGGCACCGCCCGACGAAGGCATCGTCGTCAACTCTGAAGGGGTTCCGAGCGCAGCGGTCGAAGCCGCGATCGTCGACAACGAGATCGGGATGGACGGTGGGATTGCCATCGCCCAGAAGGGCCTGGGAGCGAGGATCTTCGGCAACGAAATTTCCGGTGCCGAGACTGGGATCAAGACCTACGGCTCGACCGAAGAAAAGTGGGGCAACCTGATCGAAGGCAACCTGATCGAAGCGCTCGGCGGCAACGGGATTCTGGTCGAAAACGCCCTCAACGAAATCCTCGGTAACGAAATCTTCGAGGCCGGCGGCGCCGGTATCCGGATCCACGGCACCTTTCCCTTCGATGTGACGGAAAACTTGGTCGGCGGTGACCTGGTGACGGAGGAGAACGTCATCAGCGGCAGTGGTGGGGCAGCGATCGAGATCTCCAACCCCAAAGCAACCGAGAACGAAGTGGCGCGCAACCGGGGGACCGCCAACGACGGCCTCTTCATCGACCTGGTCGCGCCCTCGCCTGGCGCGGTCGGTCCCAATAACGGGATCGAACCACCCGGGATCTTGAGCCAGACCCAGACGAGCGTCGGCGGCAGCGCCGAGGCAGGCGCCACCGTGCGCGTTTTCCGCAAGCAGAGTGGCGAAGTTGGAGAGCTCGAGTCGCTGCTCGGCAAGGCGACCGCCGACCCCGACGGCAGCTGGAAAGTCGTCTACGGCGGTGCGATTCCGGTTGGGACGATCGTCGCTGCCACGCAGACGAACGAATTCGGCGGGACCTCGGAGCTGGCCACCGCGACGACGCTTGGTGGCGGGGGCGCGGGTGGAGGAGGGGGTGGTGGCGACGCCGGCAGCGCAGGGAGCCCCGGCAACCCCGGCAGGTCCGCCGACCGGACCCGCCCGCGGACGAAGATCGTGAAGGCCCCAAGGAAAAAATCCCGGAGCAACGCGGCGCGTTTCGCGTTCGAGTCCAACGAGGTTGGTTCGGTCTTCCTCTGCAAGCTCGACGGCAAGCCGTTCGATCTCTGCAAATCGCCAAAAAAATATAGGAACGTGGAGCCTGGCAAGCACGTCTTCAAGGTACGTGCGATCGATCCGGCAGGACACGTCGACTCGACGCCGGCCAAGAAGAAGTTCACTGTCCTCGGCTGAGTGATGAGAGTGCTGCGTAACAGCGGGTGGGCGATCCTCTTCATAGCCGTTCTCGCTGCGCTGGCCGCGCCCGGCGCCGCGGCAGCAACCGTCGTCAACGGCAATTTCGAGTCTGGAACCCTGAACGGCTGGCATGTTCATCAGGCGATCGAAGCTGGGAACTGGTTCGCGTACAAAGGCACCGACGCTCCAATCGGCAGCAAGAGGGGCGCCGACCCGGTCCAGGCCCCGCCGCAAGGCACCTTTGCCGCGATCAGCGACGAGGCCAATCCGGACACGCTGATTCTCTACCAGGACATCGCCCTCGAGGCTGAATACACCCACCGACTCGGCTTGCTTGCCTACTACGACTCCTATGAGCCGATCGCGATTCCAACGCCGGACACCCTCTCGGTCGACGAAGGGATCCTGGGAGGGCAAAGCAACCAGCAATTCCGGATCGATGTGATGAGGCCGGATGCGCCGCTCGAATCGGTCGATCCCGCCGACATCCTCATCACGCTTTTCCAAACGAAACCAGGCGCTCCGCAGAAGATGGCACCGACGAGGTTGACCGCGAACCTCAGTGCTTTCGCCGGGCAGACTGTGCGGTTGCGCATCGTCAACACTGCGCACGAGGAAGTCTTCAATGCCGGCATCGACGCAGTGTCTATCTCCAGCACCGTGCCGGGCGATTCTTCGTCGGGTGGTGCAAAAAAACACGGTCCGATCCTGTTTAGCTTCGACAAGGCCAGGGCGAACCGACGCACGGGCACCGTGGCTCTGCGGGTTCGAGTCTCAGGGTCCGGCCTGCTGCGGGCGAAGGGGGGTTCGGCCTCGGCAAGCAGCGCAGGCGCGAGCGGAACCGGAACGCTTCGAAAGCCAATCGAGCCGATAACTGTTCCGGTCGCCGCCGCGAAAACGGTGACGATTCACCTGAGGCCGACGCCATCCGCGCGCACGGTCCTGAGGCAGAAGCACAAGCTCCGGGTCTTGGTGGACGTCACTTACATGCCGACCGACGACTCCCCGGAAACGGCGTCCCTCCCGGTTGTTTTCAGGCTCGGCGCCCATCCCCACCCCCGGCGCTGACCGCCGGCAGAGCCGGGAGCACCGTGGCCGGGCCGTCGGGATCACTGGCTTATCTATCTAAATTATTTGACTATACTTATTCCTTTATCTAAATCTCCACTGAGAAAACGGAGTGGAGGTTGCCAGTCATAAGAAAGGAATGGGGAGAGAGATGAAGATCAACAGACGGTTGTTGCTCGCCGGTTCGATCGCAGCGGTGGTGATGCTTGCGGTGCCGGCCCTGGCTCTCGCTGCGGTGTGGAAAGACCATGGCACGAATGTCAACAAACTCATTGAACTCACAATGACCGGTGGCGAAATATTCGAAACGAGCCCCGGCAATGGTATGAACTGCGAAATACACGCAACCCTTACCACCGAAGGCGGAAGCACCGGGAAAATTACCAAATTCGAAATCAAAAAATGTCCATCCAGGTTCGGCACCTTTGCCGCCACAAGCTGTGAACTTAACTCCGCTGAAGGAAAAGGTCTGCCTTGGACCGTCGACGTCAAAGAAACTGACCTCGTGATTACAAACTGGCGCACCAGACACACCTTCAAAGGGGCTTCATGTAAAGAACCCGAACTCGATAAAACGATTCCGAGCATGACAGTGACGCTCGGGCCGATCCCCGCCGAAGTCTCCGAACTCCTCTTCGATGGCAAAATAATGTCAGGGGAAAGCCAGCTCTACAGGTCGTTTGGCTCGCTCACGATCGAAGGCGCCAACAACGGCACATACGGGATCGGCTAGAACTAAGGCTCATGGCTAGACCCACCCGCCGGCGTCACCGGCGGGTGGGTGGGATGCCGAGTACTGTTTGCGCGTGACTGCAACGCTCGATGAGTTAACGGTTGCCGACGCGCCGGGCTCTTGGTCTGCGATTGGATTCGCGCTCGATGGCGATACCTGCTTGGTCGGGGGTGTGCGGATCCGCCTGGCTGGCCTGGACGCCGGCAAGGGGCTGGCCGGCTGGTCGTTGGGCGATATCGAGAGCACCGACGAGCTGGACGGGTTGGCGACGACGCGGTCGGATCGTCAGCCGCCGAGCGAGTCACCGGCGCATTCCAATGGCGTCACCGCGCTCGACCATGTGGTTGCGCTTACGCCCGCACTCGATCGGACGGTCGCGGTGCTGCAGAGCGCCGGCCTCGACCTGCGCCGGATTCGCGAGGAGCCAACGCCTGCCGGCGCTCCACGGCAGGCCTTCTTTCGCCTCGGCGCAACCATCCTCGAGGTCGTGCAGCAACCCCCCGAGGCGATCGAGCGTGCCGGCAGCGATCGGCCCGCCTTCTTCTGGGGGCTTGCCTTTGTCGCCCCGGATCTGGAGGCGACGGTCGCCGGCCTTGGCGATCGCGTCAGCGAGATCCGTCCAGCCGTCCAGCCCGGCCGCCGCATCGCCACCCTGCGTCGCTCCGCGGGCCTCGCGGTGCCGGTTGCGCTGATCACCCCACGACCCGACAAGTGAGCGTCAGCCCACCTGCTCGGTGGGCCGGATCAGGATCTCGTTGAGGGCGACGTACCAAGGACGGGTTACCGCGTAGGCGATGGCGTCGGCGACGTCGGCAGCCTCGAGGATGTGGATGTCGGAAAAGCGCTGCCTCACCTGCTCCCTGACCCCATCGCGGAGATGGTCGGATAGCTCCGTTTTCACGGCCCCGGGCTCAATCAGGGTCGACCTGACCTTGCGGACGGCGAACTCCTGGCGGAAGGACTCGCTGAAGGCTCCTACCCCGTGCTTGGTCAGGTTGTAGACGCCGGAGCCGGCCCGGGCGATGCGGCCGGCTACGGAGCTGATGTTGACTACGTCAGCGCAACCTCGCTCCGAGTCCTCGGCTGCCCCGAGTAGGTGCGGCAGGGCGGCGTGAGTGGTGTTGATCAGGCCCTTGAGGTTGAGGTCGATCATGCGGTCCCATTCCTCCGTGGGCGCGTCCTCAATCGGGCCCAGCAGCATCACGCCGGCGTTATTGATGACGATGTCGAGGCGGCCCAGCTCCTCGACCGTGCGGTCGACCGCCGCGATCGCCTGCGCTTGGTCGACGATGTCGGATTTGATCGCGAGTGAGGTGTGACCATGACCGCCGATCTCGGCGGCGAGTCGCTCGAGTCGCTCGAGCCGGCGAGCAGCCAGCGCGACCTTGGCTCCCTGGGCCACCAGCGACCGTGCGGTCGCCTCGCCGATGCCGCTGCTGGCGCCGGTGATCAGGGCAACGGTTCCGTCAAGTGAGGTCGTCATCGCTTTCCTTCCGTCGTTTCACGATCCTGCCGCCTGGCTTCCAACTTACCCGCCGGGTTCCACGGCCTCCCGGGGTCCGCCGGCGTTTTGCCGGGTAGCGACCGCCCCTAATCTCCAATCTCACGAAACCATGATCTCGGCCGTTCGATGGGAAGACGATCTGAGGAAAGGACGGTGAGCCCGATGATCGCCCCCTGCTGGACGATCTACGAGAGCCCACTGGGTCCGCTGACGGTGATCGGCGGCCCAGGGGGAATCAGAAGTATTTGCTTCCCAGGCCGCTCGCCCCGCCTGGATCAGTCGGCCAGGCGTCCGCTAGCAGAGCCGACCGACCAACTCGAGCAGTACTTCGCGGGCGAGCGGCGGGCCTTCGAGTTGCAACTCGACCTCCACGGCACCTCCTTCCAGAGGCTTGTCTGGGTGCAACTCCTGCAGATCCCCTACGGATCCACGGTCAGCTATGGCGAGCTTGCCGGCCAGATCGAGCCCTCCGCCTACCCCGACGGCCTTGAGCCGTATCGGCGGGTCCGGTTGGCAGCCGCCACGGTCGGCCGCACCCCGACGCCGATCCTGGTGCCCTGTCACAGGGTCATCGGTGCCGACGGTTCGCTCACCGGCTACGGCGGGGGTCTGCAGAGAAAGCAGGCTCTGCTCGACCTCGAGAGCCACGGCGCCGCGGACCAGCCTCCGGAGCCAAGCTGGGCCCCCCGCCAGCTTGGCCTGCTTTGAGCCCGACCTACGGTGCCGATCGCGTGGTCGGCTCATGCATCTCGAGCCACAGTCGATAAGACAAAATGCCGACCCCCAAGCTTCTCTCCTGGCTCTGAAAACTCGCCTCTCAGCGGCGCTGATCGTCCTCGTCGCACTGGCGCTGGCCGGACCCGCGATGTCGGCTGCCTCCCCGGCACCATCTGTGCTGACGTTCAAGACCGTCAAAGTCGGTGCTCCGGGGAACCCCTCGGTCGGCATCGTTCCCTTCGCCGACGCCATCTATCCGTCCTGTGCGGAAGCGCCTCAGACCGGGCCCGCCTGCCAGGAGGTCGGCGGGGTCGGGTACCGCTACGGCATCGGACAGCTCGAGGTCACCGTCAGCCAGTGGGTTGCGTTCCTGAACACGGTCGACCCAGCGGGCCGCAACAGGCATCACCTCTACAGCGCTGACGAGAGCTCCTCTACTTGGCCCAAGTACGGGCAGATCGACTTCTCCTCCAGCGCCTCTCGGGGTCGTCACTACTCGGTCGCTTCTCCGGAATGGGCCGACAAGCCGTATGGCTTTGCCAACTTCCTGCGCTCGGCGCGCTTCGTCAACTCGCTCTACAGCGGCCAGCTGCTCTCCAAGCGCGCCAGTGGTGAAGCTGGCTTCCGCTACGTCACCTACCGCGTGCGGCTTTCCAGACAGACCGAGCACGGGATGTACGAGATGACGCAGCGCGCGGCGACCCGTTCCCACAAGTCCGGCTTCGTCGTGCCCAGCCAGGACGAGTGGATCAAGGCGGCCTACTTCGACCCAAGCGGCAGCGGCACTTACTCCTACTGGAAGTACCCGACCAATCCCGGTGTGTTCGGGGACGGTACGGCGACCGCCCCCAACTCGACCACGCTCAACCCTTCGACCGGCGAGGTCACCAACGCCTCGACGCAACCGCTCGCGACCTTTCACGCCTCGGAACTGGCAGCCCCGAGCTGGTGCCCCGCGGCGGTCGGAGCAGAAGCCTGCTCGACCGTCAACCCATTTGGAATTGACCCGGCGACTTACGCCAAGATCTACCAGGGCAGCCTCAGTACGGTCGGCCAGGCACAGACCGTCTCGCCGTCGGGGACCCTGGATCAGGGCGGCAACGTGGTCGAGTGGACCGACACGATCACCCCGCCTCCATTCGGGGTGAAGGGGGTCCGGATCTGGCGGCGGCTGCACGGCGGTATCGCCAACGCCCCCGTCTACCAGCTCTGGCTCTCGGCGGTTGGGCTGCAGCCGCAGGACAACACGCTCTTCACCGCCACCTATCCATGGCTGGGCATCCGGGTCGGAGTGGTTGGCAACCTGAAGACGAGCAAGCGCTGATCGATCGGTGTCCGCGGGGCCAACTAGGGTCGCGCCGATGCGCCCACCTCTCCGAAGTCCGCGCCCTGCACCTCGGGCTCTTGTCGCTCTCGCCGCACTCGCCGCCCTGGCTCTGCCGGCGAGCGCGCTTGGCGCGATGGCCCCAGCGCACGTTGACCAGAAAGCACCGGCCCCCGGAACCCTGACGCAATTACGAGGAGGTCAGGGCTGCCTGGTCGACCGCTCGATGCCTTCCAAAGAATGCGGAACCGCGCGCGCCCTCAAGGGCCCGGGCCCTTTCATGGGTTCGCGTGCCATCGCGCTCAGTCCGGACGGGAAGAATGTGTATGTCGCCTCCTCGGGCAGCGACGCCATCGCGATCTTCCGGCGTAACGCCCGCACGGGTACGCTGACGCAGCCGCAGGGGGCGGCGGGATGCATCGCGGTCAAAGGCGCCGGCGGCTGCGCGAAGGCCGTCGGACTCGACGGCCCGAACTCGGTCGCGGTCAGCCCCGACGGCCGCAGCGTCTACGCGACCTCGCGAGCGAGCAACACCGTCAGCGTCTTCGGCCGCAACCAATCGACTGGGGCGCTCAACCAGCTCCCCGCCGGCGCTGGCTGCATCTCCGGGCTTCCCGTTCCCAACTGCGCCAACGGCCGGGCGCTGGTCGGGCCGGATGTCGTCATCGTCAGCCCCGATGGGGAGAACGTCTATGTCGGGTCATTTTTTGGCAACGCGATAGCGGTCTTCAGCCGTGACTCGGCCAGCGGCGGGCTAACGCAGCCATCGGGCAGCGCGGGCTGCATCGCCGAAGCGACGAGCGGTTGCGCCCATGGCCTCGCCTTGGGAGCGCCAGAGGGAATGACGATCAGCCGGAACGGGGCCAATGTCTATGTCGCGACGGCCCTGTCCAACGCCCTCCTCGTGCTCTCGCGGGATCCGTCCTCCGGCGCCCTCACCCAGGCGGTGGACGGCAGCGGTTGCATCGTCGCCAGCCCGCTTACCGGCTGCACCACGGGGGTGCAGCTCAGCGGCGCGAACGCGGTGACGATCAGCCCCAACGGCAAAGACGTGTACGCGACGTCGCTGTCCAGCAACAGCGTGACGTCGTTCACCCGCTTGACCCCGTCCGGCGCCCTCACGCAGAAGTCGGGTACGTCCGGCTGTCTGGTCTGGTTGCGCGCCGTCGGCTGTTCGTTCGGGCGCTCCCTCAGCGCCCCCGAGGGGCTCGCCGTCTCACCGGACGGGGCCAACGTCTATGCCGCCGCGTTCGGCACCGGCGCCATCGCCGTTCTCGATCGCAGGAGATCTGGCGCGGTGGCGCAGAAGCCGGGCCGGGCTGGCTGCCTCGCGCCGCGCTCGGTCCCGGGGTGTACGCGCGCCCGCGCGTTGCGCGGCGTCAGCTCGATCGCGCTCAGCCCCAACGGCCGCTATCTCTACTCGACCTCGTTCGGCAGCAACGCCGTCGACATCTTCCGGAGGAACAAATGAGTCGAAGGGACAAGCGTGAGGGCGGGCTCACCCGCAAAGAGTTGATCGGGTCAGGAGCGACCGCCGCCGCGGCGGCGCTGCTGGCTCAGGGCGCCGGCGTCGAGCGGGCGCTTGCCGCGGCGAAGGGAAAGCGGCGCGACGTCGCCGGAATGAACATCGTCCTCTTCCTCACCGACCAGGAGCGGGCGATCCAGCACTTTCCACCGAACTGGCTGCGTCAGAACCTGCCGGGAATGAGGCGGCTGCAGCGGCACGGCCTCAGCTTCGAACGCGCCTTCACCAACGCCTGTATGTGTTCGCCGGCGCGCTCGACCTTGATGAGCGGCTATTTCCCAGCCCAGCATGGGGTCAAGTACACGCTCGAGGAAGACATGCCGGCCTCCGAATACCTGCAGGTGGAACTGCCGGTTGAACTGAAGAACCTCGCCACCGTGATGAAGGCGGCCGGCTACAACGTCGTCTACAAGGGCAAGTGGCACTGCTCGAAACCGGCCGGAAAGGAAGCTGTCCCCGCCGATCTCGAAAAGTACGGTTTCTCGCGTTGGAACCCGCCTGACGCAGGGGCCAACCAGAGTGTCCCCGAGGCCGGTGGTGGCTTCGTCGATAACGACGGGCGCTTCATCGACTCGACCGGCGAAGGGGCGGAAGAGGGCGCGCTCCAGTACCTGGGCTCGACCGCCGCCCAGCAGCAGCCGTTCTTCATGGTGATCTCAGTGGTCAACCCGCACGACGTCCTCTTCTATCCGAGTAAGACCTTCGAAGAAGCGGGCTATGACGATTCCTGGCTGGAGGGGAGCATGCACGAGCCCGCCACCTGGGATGAAGACCTCTCGACCAAGCCCTCGGTCCAGGCCGAATTCCTGCGCATCTTCAACCTCACCGGGAAGCCGAAAAACGCCGAGCAGCGGCGCAACTACCTGAACTTCTACGGCAACCTGATGCGTTCTTCCGATAGCTACCTGGTCAACGTCCTCGACAAACTCGAAGAGACCGGCCTCTTCGAGAACACGCTTGTGGTCCGCACCGCCGACCACGGCGAGATGGGTTTGGCCCACGGTGGCCTGCGGCAGAAGAACTTCAACTTCTACGAGGAGGCGACGCGGGTGCCCCTCGTCTACTCGAACCCGAAACTGTTCCCGGCGCCGGCAAAGAGCGAAGCGCTCGTCTCCCATGTCGACTTCCTGCCGACGCTGGCGAGCTTGGCCGCGGCACCGAAGAGCGCTCGCGCCAACTGGGAGGGTGTCGACTACTCGAAGCTGGTCCTGCACCCTTCCTCGAACCGCTCAACGCAGGACTACGTCGTCTTCACCTACGACGACTACCAGTCGGGCCAGGCCAGCCGCCCCTACCCGAAACCCCCCAATCACATCGTCGCCATCCGCGAAGGGCGCTGGAAGCTGGCCAAGTACTACGACGTCAAAAACCGTAAACGGCCGCAGTGGGAGATGTACGACCTGAGGAATGATCCGCTGGAGAAGAGGAACCTCGCCTACAGCGACTACAAACGTACGCCCGAGCAGGAGCAAGAACTTAAGCGCCTAAAACGCAAGCTCGCCCGGGTCGAGAAGACCCGGCTGCAGCCGCTATAGGGGCTAGTTCCGCGCAAGCTCGCGATCGATGATCGCGACGAGCGCGTCGTCGACGCCGTCGGCGGGGGTGCTGGAAATTTCTGCCGCCGACGCAGCGCTGCGCACATTTTCAGCCGCCCTCAGCGCATGCCAGTGGGTGTTGAAGGACTCCCCGGAAGTGGCAAGAGCGCGGCCATCGGCGCCTAGCAGTCGCCAACGCCACTTACCAACAAGGTCTTCATATGCGTCGAATTGAGGCATTCTTCATCTCCTGGTTCGTATGGGAACGTATGTTCGCATACGAAGCGGCGGCAAATGAAACTGGGAGGCGCCGTGAGTGAAATGAGCGCCTAGCCGGAGTTTTCGCCGAGGGCCGCGGAGATCTCGTCGATCGCCGCCCGCTCGGCGTCGCTGACCGGCTGGTCGCCCTCCTCCTTTGCGCTCGCGACCCGCTCCGCGAGGCGGAGCGTGAAACGCCTGTAGTCCTCGAGCTCCTCGGCTGACGCCTTGGCCTCCAGCAGCAAGACCGCCTGCCGGACGATGCCCAGGTGGTGCTCTTTCAGTTCCTCGGCCGAGCCTTGGCGCGCCCGGTCGACCTTCGGCTTGGATTGGGCGATCTCGTCCATGAGCTCGGAGACCCCGGTCGCGGTTCGCTCCTCGGCGTAGGCCTTCGCCAGCGAAAAGGACTCGCGGAACGAGCCACCCCGTTGCGCCGTCGAGACGATCAAGCCGGCACTCGTCGGGCCCTCGAGAACCGTCTCCCACTCCTGCTCGGTGAAGTCCGCTTTTCCAGTCATGGGAACCGCCTACCCGGCGTCGCGCCCTCCTAAGCGAGGGTAATTGTCGACGGGGGAATTGATCGTCCTCGCGTGATCGAATCGGCTAGGGGTGCTTGACCGCTCAGCTCGTCTTGCGCGAGGATGAAGCGCATGGCGAACGTTCTCTGCGTGCTCTATGACGACCCGGTTGACGGTTACCCGCCGTCCTACGCGCGCGACGAGGTGCCGACGATCGAGCGCTACCACGATGGCCAGAGCACGCCGACGCCCGAAGAGCTTGGTTTCGAGCCCGGCGAGTTGCTCGGCAGCGTCTCAGGGGAGTTGGGGCTGCGCGAGTTCCTCGAGAAGCGCGGGCACCGGCTGATCGTCACCTCCGACAAGGACGGCCCTGGCTCGGTCTTCGAGCGCGAGCTGCCGCAGGCGGAGGTCGTCATCTCCCAGCCCTTCTGGCCCGCCTATCTGACCGCCGAGCGAATCGCCAAAGCGCCCGAGCTGAAGCTGGCGCTGACCGCGGGCATCGGCTCGGACCACGTCGATCTACAGGCGGCGATCTCGCGCGGCCTGACGGTCGCCGAGGTGACCTACTCGAACAGCATCAGCGTCGCCGAGCACGTCGTGATGATGATCCTGGCGCTGGTGCGCAACTACATCCCTTCCTACCAAGTGGTCGTGGACGGTGGCTGGAACATCGCCGATTGCGTCTCGCGCTCCTACGACCTCGAGGGCATGCAGGTCGGCACGGTCGCCGCCGGGCGCATCGGCTCGGCGGTCTTGCGGCGCCTCGTGCCATTCGAGGTCGGCCTGCACTACACCGACCGCCACCGGCTGCCGGCCGAGGTCGAGGAGGAGCTCGGCGTCACCTTCCATCCCGACGTGGAGTCGATGGTGGAGGTGTGCGACGTGGTGACGATCAACGCGCCGCTGCACCCCGAGACCGAGAACATGTTTGACGCGGAACTGCTCGCCAGGATGAAGCGGGGCTCTTACTTGATCAACACCGCGCGCGGCAAGATCTGCGACCGTGACGCGGTCGCGCGGGCATGCGAGAGCGGTCAGCTGGCGGGTTACGCCGGCGACGTCTGGTTCCCCCAGCCCGCCCCCAAGGATCACCCCTGGCGCTCGATGCCCCACCACGGCATGACCCCTCACACCTCCGGCACCAGCCTTTCGGCGCAGGCTCGCTATGCCGCCGGGACGCGCGAGATCCTCGAGTGCTGGTTCGACCAGCGGCCGATTCGCGAGGAGTACCTGATCGTCGACGGCGGCACGCTTGCTGGCGCCGGCGCGCACTCCTACAGCGAGGGCGACGCCACCGGCGGCTCCGAGGAGGCCGCCCGCTTCAGGAGCGGTTGATCCGCGGGTGGTGAGTTGAGATGAAGATGCGTGCCGCGGTGCTCGAGGAGTTCGGGCAGCCGCTCGCAGTGCAGGAGGTCGAGCTCGCCGAGCCGCAGGCCGGGGAGGTGCTGGTCCGCCTCGTCGCCTGTGGCGTCTGCCATACCGACCTCTACACCGCCTCTGGCGCCGACCCCTCGGGCTACGCGCCGACCGTGCTCGGCCATGAGGGGGCCGGGATCGTCGAGCAAATCGGGCCGTACGTCGCATCCCTCTCCCCGGGTGATCACGTCGTCACCCTCTTCTCGCCCCAGTGCGGCGAGTGTGTGCATTGCCGCGATCCACGCACCAACCTCTGCATGGCAATCCGTGAGCAGCAGAACAAGGGCTACCTCCCCGACGGCACCACTCGGATCTCGCGCGAGGGCGACGGGATCCGCCATTTCATGGGCTGTTCGACCTTTGCCGAGTACACGGTGATGCCGGAGATCGCCCTGGCGAGGATCAACCCCGAGGCGCCGTTCGAGCACGCCTGCCTCTTTGCTTGCGGCCTCTCGACCGGGCTCGGGGCGGCGATCAACACCGCCGCGGTGCAGCCCGGCAGCACCTGCGTCGTCTTTGGCGCGGGGATGGTCGGGCTGGGGGCGGTCGCCGGCTGTCGCTTGCAGGGCGCCGAGCGCATCGTCTGCGTCGACCTCTCCCAGGACCGGCTCGAGCTGGCTCGCGGCCAAGGCGCCACGGACCTGATCGAGGGCGGCGCCGGCGCCGTCGAGGAGATCCTCGATATGACCGGCGGCTTTGGCGCCGACTACACCTTCGAGGCGACCGGCAACGTCGCCGTCATGCGTCAGGCGGTCGAAGCCGCGCGCATGGCATGGGGCCTGTGCACCATCGCTGGAGTAGCCGGCAAGGGGGAGACTCTCGACGTGGTGCCACGCCTCCTGATCACCGGCCGCCGCATTGCCGGCTCCTCGTTCGGTGGCGTCAAGGGGCGCGACCAGGTGCCGGCCCTCGTCGACCGCTGTCTCAACGGTGAGATCGACGTCGAGCCATTCATCTCTCACCGCCTAACCCTCGACCAGGTCAACCGCGGCTTCGAGCTGATGGAGGCCCAGGACGGGATCCGCAGCGTCATCGACTTTGGCTAGCCGAGGTGGCGCCGGGCCCGCCGCCTTGGCGGGCATGGTGGCGCTCGTCCTGGTTGCCGGTTGCGGCAGCGACGAGGCCGCCACGACGGATTCTGGGACCTCACCCCAAATCATCGAACGATCGGCGCCTCGCGACCGGGAGCAGCCGGCCGCCGACACCGTTGTTCCCTCGCACTGCCCGTCGGGCCTGCCCAGCTGTCGCACGACCGAAGGGCGGGTCGCCTACGTGGAGCAGGTCGACCCCGATGGCGACGGCGACGCCCACTTCGTCGTCGTTGACCCGCAGGGCATCACCCTGCCGGGTCTGACCGCGATCGACGTCCGCAAGGGCTTGCGGCCCCACCCGCTTCCCGGCCCAGGGGACCTGGTCAGCGCCGCCGGTCCGGTCCAGACCGGCTCCTTCGGCCAGAGCCAGATCCACGCGCTCGAGCTGCACGTCGCCGGACGCTAGGCGGCCAGGCTTAACGCTCGGCGGCCTCGGGGATAGTTGGCACCAGGTCGAACTCGGTCCCCAGCCGCAGCTCGCTGTAGCGCCTGACCCAGTCGTCGTTGAGCCCGTCGGATTGGCGCTTCATCCGCGGCTCGAAGACGAAGTCATCAGGCGGGGAGAGGTCGAGCCGCTCGAGCAGGTTCATCGTGCTCGTCTCGTAGTCGGCCGCGAAGTTCTCGTAGAGAACGAGGATCGGTTTGATCCCAGAATGCTCGAAGAAGGCATCCCAGGAAGCCTCCTCGACGAGTATCTGCTCGAGCAGATGGCCGATCGCTCGGTAGTGGAAGCGCAGCTGCGGCCGGTGCTCCTCGATGAAGCTGCGGTAGGGCGGTGAGCCCTCCTCCTCGACCGAGGCCGCCTTCGCATTCGCCTGGTCCTCACGCCAGGTCGCGGTTTGCACGGCCTTCCAGAGAGACACGGCCTGGCGCAACTTGTTGGCTCGAATCACGCGGACGAAAGTCAGGTCCGGGAACACCTCCGGGAGAAGGGCGGCAAGGGAAAGGTCGCGGTAGGCGGGAACGTTGCGCAGGAGGCTGACGAAGTCGCCGAAATAACCCCACATCAGCTTTGCGCCAAAGATGCCGTTGGGCGTCGTGCCGGCCTCGAAGGCCCACTCGATGTAGCGGTCGTAGGCGGCACGGCTCCAGAGCGGTGAGCGTGGCAAGGGATCGCTGCCGACCGCGCGCTCGCCGAGGTGGTCCCGGATCGACGGGTCCTCGACCCCGTGGAAGTATTCCTCCGGACGGCGCGGGCGCCCGCTGTGCCGCAGCGCCTCGAAGTACTCCTCGGGCTTGCCCGCCACCCTCGTTTCCTCGAGCGCGTGACAGACGAGGGTGCTCCCACTTCGTGGGGTGGCGCAAACGAGGTAGGAGCGTTGGGGTGTCATCGCGCAAATCCTTGCTGAGTAAGTTAATCAACAAAGCCAGCAAGAAAAGCCGCTCGCTAGTCTCCCCCTTGTACCCGCACGAAGAGAAAACTCACGTTGGACTCCCCGCCGAACATTCTCTACATCCACTCGCACGACACCGGCCGCTTCGTCCAGCCCTACGGATTCCAGGTCCCGACCCCGAACCTCCAGCTGCTGGCCGACCAGGGGGCCCTCTTTCGAGAGGCGTTCTGCGCGGCGCCGACCTGTTCCGGCAGCCGAGCCAGTCTGCTGACCGGGCTCCATTGCCACAACAACGGAATGCTTGGACTCGCGCACCGGGGCTGGGCTCTGAACGACTACGGGCAGCACTGGGTCCACACGCTGCGCAGGGCCCGGTACCACTCAACCCTGATCGGCGAGCAGCACATCTCGGTCGACCCGGCCGTGATCGGCTACGACGAGCTGGTCAAGGTCGACTCCAACCACGCCGAGTACGTGGCGCCGCTGACGATCGAAGCGCTGCGCGCTGCGCCGCCGGAGCCCTGGTTCATGTCGGTCGGCTTCTTCGAGACGCACCGCGACTTCTTCGCTCCGACCTCGGTCCGCGACACCCTCTACTCGCTGCCTCCGGCAAACCTCCCCGACGTTGTCGCGACCCGTCGTGACGTCGCCGCCTTCAAGACGAGCGCCCGCTCGCTGGACCAGGGCATCGGGGCGGTGCTGCACGCCCTCCACGACTTCGGCCTCGTCGACAACACGCTGGTCGTCTGCACGACCGATCACGGCATCGCCTTCCCCGGCGCCAAGGCGACCCTGTTCGACCGCGGCATCGGCGTTTTGATGATCGTGCGCGGTCCGAGCGGCTTCGCCGGAGGAAAGGTGATCGACGCTCCGGTCAGTCACCTCGACGTCTACCCAACCCTGTGCGAGCTCGCCGGGGTCGACGCTCCGCGATGGCTGCAGGGCGTCTCGCTGATGCCGCTCGTACGGGGCGAAGTCGAGCGGTTGCACGACGCGATCTTTGCCGAGACGACCTTTCACGCTGCCTACGAGCCGCAACGCGCGATCCGCACTGAGCGCTGGAAGTACATAAGGCGCTGCGACGACTACGCCCACCCGGTGCTCGCCAATTGCGACGACAGCGAGAGCAAGAACGTCCTCGTCAAGGCTGGTTGGGGGGAGCAGGTGGTCTCCGAGGAGCAGCTCTATGACTTGGTCCTCGATCCCGGCGAGGGCAACAACCTCGCCGCAGAGCCCGCCCGGCGGGAGGTGCTCGAGGAGCTGCGCGAGCGCCTCGATGCCTGGATGCGCGAGACCGAGGACCCGCTGCTCGAAGGCCCGGTTCCACCTCCGCCGGGGGCTCGTGTGAACGAGCAGTGGCAGCTCTCGCCCAGCGACCCCGTTCGGGTTGTCACGGAAGATCCCACGGCCGCGCCATCCAAGTGACGCAGGTCCACCCCGGCGTCTCCGCGTCCGCTGGATGCCAGCGCTCCCCGCGCTCGAAGACGCTGAGCCCGCAGTTTCGCGTACGAAGGTTCACCAGCCGCGGGACCAGCTTTGGCTCGAACTCCTCGCCGAGCAGCGAGTCGAAGAGGAAGAACCGCGAGAAGATGCCGTGGGTGACGATCAGCGTTTGTCCACTCTCCGCCCGAGACTCCAGCTCGCCCTTCAGACGCCTCACCCTGCCGATGACCTCGTCGAACGACTCCGCCCCGTCGTCAGAGAGATTTGGGTCGTCAGGGTGCGCGGACATCCGAGTCGACCAGCGGCGTAGCTTCTGCTCCTCCGGGCTCAGCCGCCCGTAGCCGTCTCCCTCTTTCAGCTCGTGTACATAGGGCAGAACGGTGACCGGCAGCTCGAGCTCATCGCTCAGCGTTGCCGCGGTTTCCTCGGCGCGGCGCATGGGGCTGCTCAGCAGGCGGGTGATCCCGGAAGCCCGCAGAGCCTCGGCGGCGGCACGCGCCTCCCTTCGCCCCCTCTCGCTGAGCCGGTCGCCGACCTCCTCGGGCAGCGTCACGGCCTCCGGATCGGCGTTGGCGACCGACTCGCCGTGGCGTAGCAGGAGCGCCCGCATCATTGCGGCGGCGAATCCGCGGTTAGCGAACTCGGGCGTGGGGTAGAGGCCGCCCTATGCCCGCCTGGATCGCCCGACGCGCCCTGCCCGCTGCTTGGAGGCGCATTCCCTGGAAGATGGTGTGGACCGTCGTCCTCTGGCTCGGCGCGAAGGGCCGGGACCGTGTCAAGGAGAACCTGACCCAGAAAGAACAGCACGAGTTCTGGCGACTCGTGAAGAAGGCGAAAGGGCGCCCGAGCACCCTGCCGCAGCGGCACCGCGCCCGGCTGAAGAACATCGCCGGCAAGGCGATCCGCGGTTCCTAGTCCCACCCCTTCGTTCGTTGCTCTGGCCATGTCTAGTCCGGAGCCGGCCGCAGGTGCCCCACCTCGAAGTTCCAGTCGCTCTGCAGTCGCTGCGCGATCAGCGAGCGGTGGCAGGCCCCGGGGTCGCGCTCGACGCAGAGCAGCGCCGGCCGGGCCTCGGCGGCCAGCTCGGCGATCGGCTCGAGGTCGGCGTGGTCGAGGATCTCCTCGGTGTAGCGACGGGCGTACTCGGGGGCGAGCTTGGTCCGTGAGCGCTTGCCCTCGCCGAGGCGAGCGTCCTCGCGGTACTGGAGCCGGCGCAGCTCGGTCGTCGGCGCCAGCTCTTTCATGTGCCGGTAGCCAAAGCCGGTCTCGCCGAGCGCGGCCTGCAGGCGCTGCGCGTTCGCCCACGCGTATTGGGGCCCCCGCACCCCGCGGCGCTGGCGGACGTCGACCACGGTGCCGACCTCTGCCTCGTCAAGCGCCTCGAGGAAGGAAGCGAGGTCGAATCCATAGACCCCGATCGTGGCGATCCCAGGCATCCCAAAATCATCTCAACAGTCGCTACGGCGAGGCGGCGGCGGGCGTGAGGCGCTCGTGGACCTGCCGAGTGGGGGCCGGGTGCGCGTGAAAAGCTAGCGCGATGAGCGACCGGGTCCGATCGGCATTCAACGGCCGAACCGCCTGGGCTCGCAGTCTGCAGGGGCCGCTGCGCGAGTTCCTCGCCACGGAGACCGGCAGTGCCAGCGTGTTGCTGGTCGCGGCGGTGGCGGCCGTGGCCTGGGCCAACGTCGACCTCTCCTCCTACGAGAGCGTCTGGGATACGGACCTCTCGATCCAGGTCGGGAACTCGGGGATCTCCCAGGATCTCCGCGAGTGGATCAACAACGGGCTGATGACGTTCTTCTTCTTCGTCGTCGGGCTCGAGGTCCGCCGCGAGTTCGACCTCGGCGAGCTGCGCGAGCGACGCCGCCTCGCCCTGCCGGTGCTGGCGGCGCTGGGCGGGATGGCCGTGCCGGTCGCGATCTACCTGGCCTTCAACGGGGGCGAGGACTCGGCCTACGGATGGGGAGTGGCGATGTCGACCGACACCGCGTTCGCCCTCGGGATGCTGGCCCTAGTCGGGCCGCGGTTCCCCGACCGCCTGCGCGCTTTCATGCTGACGATCATCGTCGTCGATGACGTCGTTGCACTGCTGGTCATCGCCATCGCCTACAGCAGCGACGTGGCGGTCGAACCGCTGCTGATTGCCGCCGGGGTCTTCGGCCTGATCTTCGTCGCTCGTGCCGCCGGGGTTCGCCAGGGCCTCGTCTACTTCATGCTCGCCGCGGTCGTTTGGGTGGCGCTGTTCGAGTCGGGCGTCGATCCGGTGGTGGTGGGTCTGGCGGTCGGCCTGATCGCCTGGGCTTACCCGGCGGGTCGCGGCGAGCTGGAGCGGGCGACGGACCTGTTCCGCCGCTTCCGCGAACAGCCGACGCCGGAGCTGGCCCGCTCGGTTCGCACCGGCCTGCAGGAGGCGGTCTCGCCGAACGCCCGCCTGCTCCACCTTTACCACCCGTGGACGAGCTACGTCATCGTGCCGCTGTTCGCGCTGGCCAACGTTGGCATCGCGATCGATTGGGACTTCCTCGGGCACGCCTATTCGTCGCCGATCGTGCTCGGGATCCTCTGCGGCTATGTACTCGGCAAGCCGATCGGCGTGACCGGGGTCTCATGGCTGGTGACGAGGCTGAGCGGGGGGCGACTTCGCCCGCCGGTCGGGTGGGCCGCCACGGCCGGGGGCGGCGCGATCGCCGGGATCGGCTTCACGGTCTCGTTGCTGATCGCGACGCTGGCGTTCGACGGGGCCGATCTGCGCGAGGCGAAGCTCGGCGTGCTCAGCGCCGCACTCTGCGCCTCGGCCCTGGCCTGGCTGGTCTTCCGCGCGACCGCAATGCTTCCCCGCCGGGCGCGCATCCAGGCCCTGCTCGGCGGTTCGGAGACGCTTACCGATCTGGCTGTGCCGGTCGATCGCGATCACGTGCGCGGCCCGGCCGAGGCGCCGGTGACGATCGTCGAGTACGGCGACTTCGAGTGCCCCTACTGCGGCAGGGCCGAGGCGGTCGTGCGCGAGCTGCTGGCCGACTTCGGCGACGTCCGCTACGTCTGGCGTCACCTGCCCCTCTCCGACGTCCACCCGCACGCCCAGCTCGCCGCCGAGGCCTCAGAGGCGGCGGCCGCCCAGGGGACGTTCTGGGAGATGCACGACCTAATGCTTGACCACCAAGGCGACCTCGAGCCGCGCCACATACAGGGCTACGCCGAGCAGCTGGGGCTCGATCTCGATCGCTTCCGCGACGATCTCCAGCGCCATTTCCACGCGCCGCGGGTCGAGGAAGACGTCGACTCGGCCGACATGAGCGGCGTCACCGGCACGCCGACCTTCTTCGTCAACGAGAAACGGCACGAAGGCGCCTACGACATCGACACGCTCTCGGCCGCCGTGCGGGCAGCCGGCGCGCGCGCTGCAATAGCGCCTTAGCTGCCCGTCGGGACCGCTGGCGACTTTTCCCGTCCTATAGCAAGGGAAAAGTCGCCAGCGGTCGACGAGCGCTATCCTGATTTGAGACTAACTACAGAAACTGGACTTAGATATGGCTTATCTCCTGATTCCACTTGACGAGGCGATCGTCTTCCCTACCGTCACCGCGACGCTGGCGATCGATGTCGGTGACGAGGACCGCGTCTTCCTGCTCCCCCGCCGCGACGGCGAGTTCGGCCGTGTCGGCGTGATTGCCGAGGTGATCGAGCGCGGCCGCTCGCGCAGTGGCGCCCCGGTGGCGACCGTGCTCGGTTTGCACCGTGGTCTTAGCGGCGCCGCCATTGCCGGCGACGACGGCGGCTCGCTGCGCATCGACGTGCAGGAGTTCCACGACGGTCACCCGGACGACGAGCACACCCATGAGCTGACCCGCGAGTACCGCGCCGTGGTCGAGGAGATCCTCGAGCTGCGCGGCGACGACGGCAGCATCGCCGCCTTCCTGCGCTCGGTGGAGGAGCCAGGCGCGCTCGCCGACACCGCCGGGCTCAGCCCGGAATTCAGCACTGAGCAGAAGCTGCGCCTGCTCGACACCCTCGACGTCAGCGCCCGCTTGCAAATCGCGGTCGAGCTGCAGCGCGAGCGGCTCGCCGAACTGCAGGTGCGCAGCCGCATTCGCGAGGACGTCGAGTCCGGCGCCCAAAAGCAGCAGCGCGACTATTTCCTGCGCAAGCAGATGGAGTCGATCCGCAAGGAGCTGAACGAGGACGAGACCAGTCTGATCGAGGAGTACGAACGCAAGATCGCCGAGGCCGGCATGCCGGAGGAGGTGGCCGAGCAAGCCGACCGCGAGCTGCGCAGGCTCGAGCGCCAGGGTGAGCAGTCGCCCGAGTCCTCGACGATCCGCAGCTACCTCGACTGGCTGCTCGCCATCCCTTGGTCGAAGCGCTCCGAGGAGCGGCTTGACCCCGAGCACACGCGTGAGGTGCTCGACGCCGACCACGCCGGACTCGATGACGTAAAGCGGCGGATCACCGAGTTCATCGCCGTGCGCAAGCTGCGTGAGGAGCGCGGCATCGGCGAGGACAGCCGCGCCAATGGCGTGATTCTGACCCTGGTCGGGCCACCCGGCACCGGCAAGACGTCAATCGGTGAGTCGATCGCCCGTGCACTGGGACGCGAGTTCGTCCGCATCTCGCTTGGCGGACTGCACGATGAGGCCGAGATCCGCGGCCACCGTCGTACCTACATCGGCGCCCTGCCGGGAAGGATCGTCCGCGCCCTGCGTGACGCGGGCACGATGAACCCGGTGATCTTGCTGGACGAGGTCGACAAGGTTGGTGCCGATTGGCGCGGCGATCCCTCGGCGGCGCTGCTAGAGGTGCTCGACCCGGCGCAGAACCACTCCTTCCGCGACCACTACCTCGACGTCGAGGTCGATCTCTCTGAGGTCGTCTTCATCGCCACGGCGAACCTCGTTGACCCCATTCCGCCGCCCCTGCTTGACCGCATGGAGACGATCGCCTTCGACGGCTACACGACCGAGGAGAAGCTGGCGATCGCCAGGGGCTATTTGCTGCCGCGCCAGTTGAAACGAAACGGGCTCGAGGCCGGGGAGGTGGAGGTCGGCGACGACATCCTGCGCAGCGTCATCTCCGAGTACACCCGCGAGGCGGGTGTTCGCCAGCTCGAGCGTGAACTGGGCAAGTTGCTGCGCGGAGCCGCCACCCGGATCGCCTCCGGCCAGGTAGAGGGCCCGATCGCGCTCGACACCGAGGCGCTGCGAGACGCGCTCGGGCGCCAGCGCTTCTTCCAGGAGTCGGTCGAGCGCACCGCGATCCCCGGGGTCTCAACCGGTCTCGCCGTCACCGGTGCCGGCGGCGACGTTCTCTTCATCGAGGCGACCGCAATGGAGGGTGACAAGGGCCTGGTCCTGACCGGGCAGCTCGGCGACGTGATGAAGGAGTCGGCGCGGATCGCCCTCTCCTATGCGCGCTCGCACAGCGAGGAGCTCGGAATCGATCCGGAGGGCTTCCAGCGCGAGTTCCACCTCCACGTCCCCGCCGGGGCGATCCCCAAGGACGGGCCGAGCGCCGGCACGGCGATGACCACGGCGATCGCCTCCCTGATCAGCGGCCGGCCCGTGAAGCACACTGTCGGCATGACGGGCGAGGTGACCCTGCAGGGCCGCGTGCTGCCGA
>DATNGU010000389.1:0-5811 GCA_035605775.1 Solirubrobacterales bacterium
CTCAGCTGTCTCGGTGACGCTCGTCCCTGCGGTGGCGGCGAAGCACCGGGGCGACATAGCCGATCAGCGCGCCGACGGCGACCGCCACCAGCAGGGTGACGATTAAGGGGGCGTCGACGGTCACGAAGAGGACGTCGACCCTCACCTGTTGGGAGTTCTGCAGGGCGACAATGGCGACGATTGCGACGAGGACGGCGACGACCCAGGAACGCCAGTTGACTTGCTTGTTCTCTTTGGTCACGGTCGCGCCCATCCTAAAGGGCGCGATGAACCTGATCGTAAGTTCCGCGCCACGGAGTTTGGCTTGGGGCGACCGGGGTAGCCGGGCCTCTAGCCGAGGGAAAAGTGGTCTGGCGGTCCCGCGATCGGACGGGGCGGCAGGGGGCCGACCTTCGAGGTTTGGAGGGAAAGTCGATGAGGACTCGCTCGGTGGTTGCCTTGGTTGCCATGGCCGTTGCCCTTGCGACCGCGATAGCGCCTGGGGTGGCGAGTACCACGCCGTCGCCGCACTCACACGGCAAGCCCCACCGGCTGCCGCCTATCGACCTGACCAACGCCGGCAACTGCGATTTCATCGCCGAACCCGGCAATGCGCTCTGCATGCTGCCCTTCCCGGACGATTACTACACGGTGCCCGATTCGAGCAGCCCAACCGGGCGCCGCATCGACTTTAAGACGGCGGGAATGCCGGCCAACGTCCTCGGCTCCCACATCGTGGCCGATCCCTACAACGCCTCCGACGGCTTCAGTCAAGGGGCGGTGATCTTGCTCAAGGTGCCGGGCATCGACACCGTGGCCGACGTCCAGGCGACCGGTGCCGTGCCGATCAACCACATCGGCAGATACCGCAGGGAGAACGCCCCGGTAGTCGTGCTTGACGCCAGGAGTGGCAAGCGTTGGCCGATCTGGGTCGAGATCGACTCGACCGCCTCTGATCCGTCGCAGGCGGCGCTCGAGATCCACCCGGCCGTCAACTTCGAGTCCGGGCACCGATACGTCGTCGCCCTGCGCGCCCTGAGGAACGCCGCCGGAGAGCGGATCGAAGCGCCGGCAGCCTTCCGCTATTACCGCGACCGGGTGCCCTCCAAGCAGGCGGAGATCAACGCCCGCCGGGCACACTTCCGAGAAATCTTCAAGCGGCTGAGGAAGTCCGGGATCGACCGTGACGACCTCTACCTCGCCTGGGACTTCACCGTGGCCAGCGACCAGAACAACGCTGGCCGTGAGCTGGCAATGCGGGACGACGCTTTCGCCCAGCTCGGCGACACCGACCTTGCCGACGGCGTCCCGCAGGGAGGCTCGCCGAGCTTCCAGGTGCTCAGCGTGGAAAACGAACCGAATCCGGGCCAGATCGCCCGACGGGTAAAAGGCACCCTCGAGGTTCCCTGCTACCTGTTCCCCAGCTGCGCACCGGGCGGGACGTTCCAGCTCGACGCGAGTGGGGCGCCCGTCCAGAACGGCATCTGGGCGGCCAACTTCGACTGCATCGTCCCGACCTCGGTCGCCAGTGGCCCGGCCGGGGCGGGGCGGCCTTCGCTTTACGGGCATGGCCTCTTCGGCAGTGCGTCCGAGGTGGGGTCGAGTCCGCAGCGCAGCCTCAGCCAGGCCCACGGAATCGTCCAATGCGCGACCGACGAGATCGGCATGTCCGGGTCGGATGTCCCGGTCGCGGTCTTCGCGCTCCAGGACCTGTCGCGGTTCCCGGCGATCCCCGACCGCCTCCAGCAGGGCCTGCTCAATGAGCTCTACCTGGGGCGCGCAATGATCAGCCCCTCCGGGTTCACGACCGACCCTGCCTTCCACCAGGACGGGACGCTGGGCAGCGACTCCGTCCTCGACATCGGCCACCTCTTCTACAACGGCAACAGTCAGGGCGGGATCATGGGCGGCGCCCTCACCGCGGTCGCACCGGACTTCACCCGGGCCTCACTTGGCGTGCCGGCGATGAACTACTCGGTGCTGTTGCCTCGCTCGGTCGACTTCGACCAGTTCGCGCAGGTTCTCTATCCGTCATACCCGGATGAAACGGCCCGTCCCCTCGTCCTCGACCTGATCCAGATGCTCTGGGATCGAGGTGAGCCCAACGGCTACGCGCACCGGATGACGAGCGACCCGCTGCCAGGCACCCCTGCCCACCAAGTGTTGATGAACGTCGCCTTCGCCGACCACCAGGTGAGCAACTACCAGGCCGACGTCGAGGCGCGGACGGTCGGCGCAGCGGCCCATAGACCGGTGCTCTTCCCGGGGCGCTGGCCGGACACCGACGTGCTCTGGGGGGTGCCCTCGATCCGCGTCTACCCATACACCGGCTCGGCGATCTATTACTGGGACATTGGCCCGGTCCGCGAAGATCCACTTAACCCGGGGGCGCAGATCGGCGTCGAACCGCCTCCCTACGAGAACCTGCCGAACCGCAGCGGCGAAGATCCGCACGGTGCTCCGCGTGCAGCTGCAGCGGAGCAGCAGCTGGTCTCCGACTTCTTCGCCGGCGCGATCGAGGTGGAGGACGATTGCGGCGGCGGCCCCTGCTACGCGGGGAGCTTCACCGGGCCTTAGTCAGTCAAGAAGAGCCGGCGGCCGAGATACCCAGGCGCTTCGAGAACGGGCCGTCGAACACGCCACTCGAGTTGAGCTCATCGTGCACCTCGAGCCAGTTCGCGAACTGTGGATACAGCTCGGCGACCCGATCGCGCGTGAGCGTGTTGATCTGACCCCAGTGCGGTCGCCCCTCCAGTGCGTAGAGCCGGTCCTCGTACGCCGCCATTAGCTCCGTCCCGCCCTGGGTGTGGGTCTGCATGATCAGCTCGATCATCATCGTCGTCCGGCCCTGCATCATCGACATGAAGGCGTCGGTCGAGTGGACGAAGCGCAGCGAGATCGGCGCCGACTGGTAGGCCTGGCCGAGGTCGCGGTGCCGGGCGGCGACGGCGACGATTTCATCGACGGCGCGCAGGTGGAAGTTGCGCTCGTCGACTGGCACGCCGATCTCGCTGGAGAGGGCCGGGAGGTAGTTGGCGGCCCCGATGTTGAGCACCCGGTAGCTCTTGTTGACGAAGCTCGGGTTCCTGAGGTTTTTCATCATGAAATGGATCAGGAAGGGATTGAGCTTCGGCCAGAGGCCGCTGACCAGGTTGCCGAACCAGGCGGTAGGCGGAAACCGGGAGGCCAGCTCGATCAGCCAGTTGCGGGCGCGGCGACGGTCCTTGCTGTACTCATCGGGGGGGATCGTGTTGCGGGTCGTGACAAGGCACTCGAGCTCGCAATCCTTGCCCGGGTAGGGACTGAAGAGGAGCTCGTAGTGCTCGTTTTTAGCCAGGGCTTCGCCGCTGGCGATCTGCTTCCGCACCGCGCTCCACCTCGACAGCTCGCGAACCTCGCGCAGATAGTGGGCGGGCCCGACGGCAAGGATCACCGAGTGGATGACACCCATGCAACCCATGCTGACGACCGCCGCCCGGAACCAGTCGTCGTTCTTCCTCAGCACCCGATCCGGGTGCGCCGCGGCGTAGGCAGCGGGATCGGTGGGACCGCTCGCGCGCTCGATCCGGTGCACGGTGCCCTCCGCCGCCACCAGGTCGATCGACCGCACGAGGTCGGAGAACGGGCCGAATTCCTTGCCCGAACCATGGGTCGAGGTGGAGATCACACCGGCGATCGTCTGTCCGTCGTAGCCGCCCATATTCGGCAGGGCCAGGGACATGCCGTCGAGCAGCTCGTTCAGCTCGCGGATGCGCATGCCCGACTCGACCCGGACCAGCGGCGGGTCGTCTTTCCGGCTCGGCAGCATCAACTCGTCCTCGAGCTCGAGCGCCCGGGTCAGCCCACCGGGGCGCAGGAGGAACCCGGGAGCGAGCGCCACGTCGGACCACGAGTGCCCCGAGCCGACCGCGCGCACAGTGGTGTCTGCGTCTTCCGCTTCCTGGACGATCTCCTGGATCTCCTCGAGCGATTCCGGCTCGTATTCGCGCAGGGGGTCGATTCCCTGGTTGCCGGCGTCGTTGCGCCAGTCCCGCCGCAGGCTGAAGGTGAGGCGCCGTCCCTTCACGCGGTCACCGTGGCCGCAACTGGCGGAGCTCGAAGATCACCCAGCGCACTATCACCACCACCGCCGCGGCGCAGGCAATGCCGTAGAGGAATCCAGGCACGCCGAACGCTTCGATCTGCCAGAGGTAGATCGAGAAGTGCAGCAAGTCGTAGGCGCCGGCGCCGGCGAGCAGCAGCAGCACCGGTGGGCCCCACCAGGCACGCGTGCGCAGCCCCTGCCAGGTCGCGAAGGCGAGCGGCACGACCATCCCGATGTCGCCGATTAGATAGCCCAGCCGCGCGTGCGAGTGGACGATGTCGTCCCAGTTGACGATCGCGGCGATCGGCCAGCCGACGATGAGGATCACGCCGACCGCGAAGGCGGTCCAGGCGACCCGGAGGCGGTGTGGGTAGGGGTCTGGCATCGCGGCCTCCTCAGGCGGCCACGAACGTGGCTGCGTAATGGGACATGGCCATCGCCGTGGCCTGGCAGTTGGCCCAGATGTTCTCCGGCCATACGCTGGTGTCGGCGACGAACAGGTTCTCGAAGCCGTGTACGCGGAATTCCGGGTCGACCACGCCGCGCGAGCGATCCGCGCTCATCGGGTTGCCTCCCTGCGGGTGAGCCGAGCCAAGGGTCAGATCGTCGGGCTCGCGAATCATCTGCTCGATCTCGCCGACCTGGTCCGGGTGGGAGAACTCGATCATCTTGAACGAGGAGGGGAAGACCTTGACCGCGCCGCCGGCGAAGTAGATCCGCGAGATCGTCGCGAGGCCGCGTCGCAGTCGAGACAGGTCGCGCTCTCCGAACTTGATCTCGATCCGGACGTTGCCTTTGCGGTCGAGCCGCACCCGCCCGTTGCGTGGGTCCGTGCCGACCATCACTCCGCCGTCGACGAAGTGCCGGTACCGCGAGGTGCGGTCGAAGTGGGAGAGGAAGAATCCCCCCAGCCGCAGGGAGAACGCGACCGGCGGTGCGAAGTAGCTCTCGATGACGTAGTCGGGGTCTGCGTGCGCCACGCTGGTGAGGCCGATCCCGTCGTAGCCGTCGATGTCCTCATGCGTCTCCCCGGTCACGAACGTGCCGCCCAGCACGTGCAGCCCCTGCCCCACCCGGCCATCGAGATCGACGCCGCTGCGCAGTAGCACCGCGCTCGAACCGATGGCTCCGGCGCAGACAACGACGCGCTCGGCCTCGATTGCGACCCGCTTGCCGTGGCGGTTGGCCTCGACGCCGACGGCGAGACCGTCGCGGGTGAGGACGCGGGTGTCGTCGCAGCAGTCGAGGAACTCCACGCCGCGTGACTCTGCCCAAGGGATGTAGGTGACCAGCATCGACGTCTTGCGGTTGTAGCGGCAGCCGTAGTTGCACCAGCCGCAGCCGATGCAGTGGTTGCGGTTGTTGTGCAGCAGCTCGCCGCGGATTCCGATCTGATCGCAACCACGCAGGAAGACGTCAGTTCCCCTGTTGGCGAGGTCGGGGGGCACGGGGGAGACGTGCAGGGCCTGCTCGAGCTCTTCGTAGCCGGCTTCCACGGCCCGGCGATCCACCGGCGCGCCGGCCGACTCCCAGGTAGGGATCACGCGGTCGAGGTCGGCGCGCATCCAGATCGCGTTGTTGATCACAGTCGAGCCGCCGAGGGTGGCCCCCTGGATCAGCGCCATGTTGTGGTCCTCGCTCGTCTGCAGGCCGCTCTGCTTGTACATGCGAGCGAACATCGACAGCTCGTTGTGCTCGAACGTCTGCGGGTCTTCGCGGCGGCCCTGCTCGAGCACCGCCACCGAGTG